>JAYTGH010000034.1:0-7850 GCA_043733645.1 Flavobacterium sp.
AAAAAAGAATGATTTTTTTTCCTTTTGACACCATTCAATAAGCAAGCTTTTATAACTAATAACTTTTCCTTCGAGTTTGGCAATGTCAACATAAGGAATAATGACGCTTTTTTGAATAAATTGTTCACAATAATCATAGCCTTTATCAAGGAAAATCGCACCGACTAATGCTTCAAAAATATTGCCATGAATGTTTTCCCCAAAGTGTTGTGTGGGCACTTTGCTTTCTACAAATCGGATTAGGTTTAAGTCTCTGCCTAATTCATTTAAGTGTTCTCGGCTGACAATTTTAGAGCGCATTTTGGTTAGATAACCTTCATCGCCTGCCGGAGCTTTATTGTAAAGATGGGCAGCAATTACGGCACTTAACATCGCATCTCCCAAAAATTCCAATCGCTCATAATTCATGGGATTCCCTATTAAATCCATTTGATTTGTGGAGCGATGCGTAAATGCTTTTTGGTAATAAATAATCGACTGGGGTTTGAAACCTATTATATTTTGAATTTCGTTAAAAAAAATCCCGTCCTCAGTTGAACGGGATTTTTGAAATATATTTTTTAGAATTTTCATCTAGAAATTAAGCTTCAAGTTTTTTGAATAAAACACAAGCGTTGTGTCCACCAAATCCGAAAGTATTACTCATCGCCACATTGATTTCTCTTTTTTGAGCTTTGTTCAATGTTAAGTTTAAGCTTGGGTCAATGTTTTCATCCACAACAGTATGGTTAATTGTTGGCGGAATAATCCCGTATTTCATAGCTAAAATAGAAGCAATAGCTTCAATCGCACCGGCAGCACCAAGTAAATGACCAGTCATCGATTTGGTAGAATTGATATTGATATTTTTAGCATGATCGCCAAAAACAGCACTTATTGCTTTTAGTTCGGCCACATCACCAAGCGGAGTTGAAGTTCCGTGAGTGTTGATATGATCCACTTGTTCGGGTTTCATTCCGGCATCGCGAAGTGTGTTATTCATAACCGCAATAACTCCAATTCCTTCCGGATGCGGAGCGGTTAAGTGATAGGCATCAGACGACATTCCGCCACCACCAATTTCACAATATATTTTGGCACCACGTGCTTTTGCGTGTTCGTATTCTTCAAGAACTAGTGCTCCTGCGCCTTCACCAAGAACAAATCCGTCACGGGTTGCATCAAAAGGTCTTGAGGCAGTTTCCGGACTATCATTTCTTGTTGATAAAGCTTGCATCGAATTAAATCCACCCATTCCGGCGATAGTTACAGCAGCTTCTGAACCACCTGAAATGATTACATCACACATTCCTAAACGAATGTAATTGAACGCATCAATCATGGCATTGGCAGAAGAAGCACAAGCAGAAACGGTAGTATAATTGGGTCCCATGAACCCATTTCGCATCGAGATGTGAGCAGGTGCAATATCGGCAATCATTTTTGGGATAAAGAAAGGATTGAATCTTGGCGTTCCATCGCCTTGTGCATAACTAATTACTTCTTCCTGAAACGTTTCTAATCCGCCAATTCCGGCACCCCAAATCACACCAACTCTTTGTTTGTCAACATTAGTATCAGTAATTCCGGCATCTGCAATAGCTTCTTGGCTTGCCGCTACAGCATACTGAGCGAATTTATCCATTCTTCTTGCCTCTTTGCGGTCCATATACTCTTCGATATTGAAGCCTTTAACTTCGCAGGCAAATTTTGTCTTATGCTTTTCGGTATCGTAATAGGTAATCGGAGCTGCACCGCTAACGCCATTAATTAAAGCGTTCCAATAGTCGGAGATGTTATTTCCAATAGGTGTAATGGCACCTAACCCTGTTACTACAACTCGTTTTAACGTCATAATTTATTTTTTAGAATTGTATTTAAATAAATAATACCCATGTTTTCTTCAAATATAATCATTAAAGAGACAAGGGTATTTCAATATTTTGAGATTGAATGTCAATCAGTGTTTACTTTTTAGTAAAAATAATAAAAATCCGTGAAACTAGTTCAAGTCTCACGGATTCGTAATTATTATTTTTTTGCTTCTTCGATGTAAGAAATAGCTTGACCTACAGTAGCGATGTTTTCAGCTTGGTCGTCCGGAATCTGAATATCAAATTCTTTTTCGAATTCCATAATCAACTCAACAGTGTCTAATGAATCAGCTCCTAAATCATTTGTGAAGCTTGCTTCTGTTACAACTTCGTTTTCATCAACGCCTAATTTGTCTACAATAATCGCTTTAACTCTTGATGCAATGTCTGACATAATTTCTAATTTTAAATTTAAATTTGTTGGCAAAAATAAAAAACTTTATTTTAAAACAACGTTTTTGTTAGTAAATGTGACTACGAAATTAAAAAAATTATTTCAGAATCTTGTCATATCATGGTTTTAATTAGAGTATTTATTCTTTTTTTTGTGCTGTAATTTTATCTTACAATGAAAAAGATTTTGCTTTTCGCTTCAGGCACGGGTTCCAATGTGGAAAATATTATTCAATACTTCAAAAACCACCCTGATATTATCGTAGTAGGCGTTTTTACTAATAATCCGAATGCTAAAGTTTTAGAGAAAGCAAAGAAATACAATGTTCCAACACTTATCTTCAATAGAGAAGAGCTTTCAGAAGGATTTGTTTTAGATAAAATGGCAGAACTCAAACCTGACTTGATTGTTTTAGCTGGTTTTTTATGGAAAATGCCCGAACAAATTGTAGCAGCTTACCCCAATAAAATCATCAATATTCATCCTGCTTTATTGCCAAAATACGGCGGAAAAGGAATGTACGGAATAAAAGTGCATCGAACTGTTTTAGACAATCAGGAAAAAGAAACCGGAATTACCATTCATTACGTGAATGAACACTATGACGAAGGCGAATTCATTTTTCAGCAAAAAGTAAACATTGAAGATTGTGCTTCAGTAGATGAAATCGTTAGTAAAATTCACGAATTAGAACATATTCATTTTCCTCAAATTATAGAGAGATTATTGGATAGTTAGATTTTCAGATTATCAGACATATCTGAAGAACCTATATATTTACAACTCCAATAATCCAACAATCTAATAATCCAATAATCTAATAATCCAAATGTCACACCAAGTCCACATATATACAGACGGCGCCGCCAAAGGAAATCCCGGAAACGGCGGTTATGGCGTTGTTATGGAATTGGCAGGAACCACTTATAAAAAAGAATTCTACGAAGGATTTCGTCATACAACTAATAACCGAATGGAATTGCTCGCTGTAATTGTAGGTTTAGAAAAAATAACAAAACCCAACATGAAGGTTTTGGTTATTTCCGATTCGAAATATGTTGTCGATTCAGTCGAGAAAAAATGGGTTTTCGGCTGGGAGAAAAAAGGTTTCAAAGACAAAAAAAACCCTGACTTATGGATGCGTTTCCTGAAAATTTACCGTCAGCATCAAGTCGATTTCAAATGGATTAAAGGGCATAACAATCATCCGCAAAACGAACGTTGTGATGAATTGGCAGTGATGGCTTCGGGTTTGCCCACTTTATCTGTGGATGCTTTTTATGAAAAGGAAGAGCAAAAACTTCTTTAATTCGCTAAAGCGAGCTCGTTTCATATAATTATAATTAATAAATTAGCTCCTTCCTTAAATTTAATATAATTAAGATTAAATAATTATTTCCTATAGTAAGCGACGTATAATTGGGAATAACTTATTACTCCCTCCCATAAATGACATATAATCGGGAATAACAGATTATGTTATTCCATAATCTCAGTATAATTTTAAGTAAAAAATTAGTTCCTTCCTTAAAAATCAAGCCCATATCTTTTGCAGGAATGTCAAAAATTATTTATTTTTGAAAAAAAACTCATGGAAACACCGCAAAAAGCCATCCACATTGGGAATATGATTCACCAGTTTATAGAAAAAAACAATATTGTGCGCACCTTTGCTGCCCGCAAGATGGGGTTGCCCAATACCGTGTTTTATGCCTATGAGAAACGGGCTTCGCTTCAGGCTTCGAATTTGTTACGCATTTGTCATGCCTTTCAGTACAATTTTTTTATGGATATTGCCAATGCACTGCCCGAGAGCTATGCCTTTGACAAGACGCCACAAAATTCTAAAGACTTCATTATTATAGAGCAGGCCGAAGAAATAAAAAGGCTGAAACTCGAAAACGAACTGATGAAAGAGCTAATTATGAAGAGGAGTTGAAAAGATTGCAACAATGAAACTTAAAACTTATCTTTGCGGCTTTAATTTGAGATTGCTTCACTTCGTCTTCGCTCAGTGCAAGCTTCTCGCAATGACAATTTAATGAACAAACTTTTAATAGTAGGAACGGTGGCTTTTGACGCTATCGAAACGCCTTTTGGAAAAACAGACAAAATTTTAGGTGGAGCAGGAACCTTTATCGGGCTTTCAGCTTCGCATTTCAACCTGCAATCGGCTATTGTTTCGGTGGTTGGTGATGATTTTCCACAGGAATATTTGGATTTATTGACGTCAAGAAACATCGATATTTCGGGACTTGAAGTAGTTAAAGGCGGAAAAACATTCTTCTGGAGCGGTCGTTACCACAACGATATGAATTCGAGAGATACCTTGGCTACAGAACTTAATGTTCTTGCCGATTTCAATCCAGTTGTTCCTGAAAATTTTAAAGATGCGGATGTTGTAATGTTAGGAAACTTGCATCCAATTGTGCAAACAGGAGTTTTGAACCAAATGACATCAACACCAAAACTAGTAGTTTTAGATACTATGAATTTTTGGATGGATTGTGCATTACCTGAATTGTTAGACGTAATCAAACGTGTTGACGTAATTACAATCAATGATGAAGAGGCACGTCAGTTATCGGGTGAATATTCTTTGGTAAAAGCTGCGGCTAAAATACACACTATGGGACCAAAATATGTAGTGATTAAAAAAGGAGAACACGGTGCGCTTATTTTTCACAACCACGAAATTTTCTTTGCTCCGGCATTGCCTTTGGCAGATGTATTTGATCCAACAGGAGCAGGCGATACTTTTGCGGGTGGATTTGCGGGATTCATTACACAACAAGGAAACGTTTCATTCGATACAATGAAAACCGCCATCATACAAGGATCCAACTTAGCTTCGTTCTGCGTAGAGAAATTTGGAACCGAAAGAATGTTGACATTAACAAAACATGAAGTTAACGAGCGACTAAAACAATTCAAAGCGTTAACACAATTTGAAATAGAATTATCATAAATTTATGCCTCGAAATTTCGGGGCATTTTTTATATAAGAGATTTAAAGATTATAAAATTTAAAGATTGAAAGATTTAAAGATTGAAAAATTCGACTTGAGAAAACAAGTTTTACCTAAAACGTAATCTTTAAATCTTTAAATCTTTCAATTTTTCAATTTTTCAATAAAATAACTACAACACACAAACAGAAGCTGAAACAAGTTCAGCTTAAACAACACGACAACTACAATGAGCGACGCGATAAAACACGAATGTGGAATTGCACTTTTACGATTAAAAAAGCCGCTGGAATTCTACAAAGAAAAATACGGCTCGGCTTTCTATGGCATACAAAAAATGTATCTGCTGATGGAAAAGCAACACAACCGAGGTCAAGACGGCGCTGGTTTTGCTTCGATAAAATTAGATGTCGAACCAGGCGAAAGATATATCAGCAGAGTTCGTTCTAACAAAGCGCAGGCAATTCAGGATGTCTTTGCTCAAATAAATGAACGTATTAGTGAAGAATTGATTTTGCATCCCGAATATCAGGATAATGTCGCTTTGCAAAAAGAAAACATTCCCTACATAGGCGAATTGTTTTTGGGACATGTTCGCTACGGAACTTTTGGCAAAAACAGCTTAGAAAGCGTTCATCCGTTTCTACGTCAAAATAATTGGCAGCACCGCAATTTGATATTGGCAGGAAACTTCAACATGACTAATGTTACCGAGCTTTTCAATAGTTTGGTAGAATTAGGGCAACATCCAAAAGAAATGACAGACACGGTTACTGTTATGGAAAAAATAGGTCATTTTCTTGATGATGCCGTTACCGATTTGTATCAGGAATGCAAGAATAATGGCTTGTCTAAAAGAGAAGCTTCTGCGGTTATAGCCGAAAAATTAGACATTACTAAAATTTTAAAACGTGCTTCTAAAGGTTGGGATGGTGGTTATGCGATGGCAGGACTTTTAGGCCATGGAGATGCCTTTGTTTTCCGTGATCCTGCCGGAATTCGTCCTGCTTATTTCTATCAGGATGATGAAATTGCGGTTGTTGCTTCCGAAAGACCGGTAATTCAAACTGTGTTTAATGTTCCTTTTGAAAAAGTACAGGAATTGCAACCTGGTCATGCTTTAATCATTAAGAAAAACGGAGGTATCACCGAAGAAGAAATTATTACACCAACTATAAAAAAAGCTTGTTCTTTTGAACGTATTTATTTTTCGCGCGGAAGCGATGCCGAAATATATCAAGAGCGAAAACAATTAGGGAAATTAATTCTTCCGGCTGTTTTGGATGCCATTGATAACGATACTGACAACACGGTTTTCTCATACATTCCAAATACAGCTGAAACTTCTTTCTATGGAATGGTGGAAGCTGCGAATGATTTTCTGAATCAAAGAAAGAATCAATTTATTTTGGATAACACAAAAACGCTGACCAAAGAAAAACTGGAAGAAATACTTGCAGTAAAAATCAGAACCGAAAAAATAGCTATAAAAGACGCCAAATTGAGAACATTTATTACAGAAGATAGTAGTAGGGATGACTTGGTTGCGCATGTATACGATGTAACGTATGGCGTCATAAAAACTACAGATAATTTGGTTATCATTGACGATAGCATTGTTAGAGGAACGACTTTAAAAATGTCGATAATCAAAATGATGGACCGATTGCATCCAAAACGAATTGTTGTGGTTTCATCAGCGCCGCAAATTCGTTTTCCTGATTGTTATGGCATTGACATGGCAAGACTGGAAGGATTAGTAGCTTTTCAGGCAACTTTGGCATTGTTAAAAGAGCGCAATTTATATCATATTGTAGATGAAGTTTATGCCAAATGCAAAGCACAGGCTAATTATAAAGATAATGACGTTATAAATTATGTAACCGAAATCTACAAACCATTTACAGCTCAAGAAATCTCGGATAAAATAGCTGAATTATTAACTTCAGATGATATAAAAGCTGAAGTAAAAATCATCTTCCAAACGGTAAACAATTTACATCTTGCTTGTCCAAAAAATTTAGGCGATTGGTACTTCACGGGTGACTATCCAACTCCGGGTGGAAATCGTGTTGCAAACAAGGCATTTATGAATTTTTACGAGGGAAAAAATGCTCGCGCATACTAAAAATTTAACATTTTTTGTCTTTTAACGATTTTTGATGTAGTTCGTCTAAATTATTTGCTCATAGAATTCTATACGCTTTATATTTGTTGAACCATAGCATTAGTAGGTTAAGTTTATGGTAGATTTGGGGCAAAAAGGGTGAAAAGAAATTTTCACCTTTTTTATTTATATAATTGTCTGAAAATCATTAAAAAAAAGGTATTTAACCTCTCATTTGCCTATCATCCCAATATATTTCGATAAAAAGTACATTTTTTAACTAGTAGTTATTAGTTTTGTCCTACCATAGTATTTAGTAGGTTAAGTAAGTTATGGTAGATTTGGGGCAAACAGGTGGAAGAAATTCCACCTGTTTATTTTTTATACGTATCCCAAATTAAAAAAACCGACTGCTTTCACAATCGGTTTATTATTCTAACAAAAGAGTTCTTGTTATTTTTCTGTAGCGTAAAGACGAGCTACTTCTGTCCAGTTAATAACATTAAAGAATGCTTCAATATAATCTG
>JAYTGH010000035.1:0-2835 GCA_043733645.1 Flavobacterium sp.
AAAATCAAATGAATTGCATTCGTCTTTGCAGGATGTTAGAAAATACCACAACCAAATTTTATTGGATTTATTTGATGATGAAGAGCATGATGTTTTTTACGCGGTGAACAGTCATTTTGCCGATTTAGAATACTTTTTGCGAAGTAACAAGTCACCGAATTATAACTTTGTGTATGACCAAATTGTGAGTTACGGTGAAATCGTTTCGACTACGATTGTGAGTCATTATTTCAATCATTCCGGTTTGAAAAACAACTGGATTGACGTTCGGAATTTCATCAAAACCGATGCAACTTATCGCGATGCTGAAGTCAATTGGGAAAAAACACAACAATTCATTTCAAAAGGAATTAAGACCCGAGCCAAAGGCGAACGGAGCGGAGCTAAAAAAGCACTCAATATTACGCAAGGATTTTTAGGTTCGGATGAAAATAATTTCACCACAACATTAGGTCGCGAAGGTTCCGATTATACGGCAGCCATTTTTGCGTATTGCTTAAATGCCGAAAGTGTAACCATTTGGAAAGATGTTCCCGGAGTTTTGAATGCCGATCCAAGATATTTTGAAAATGCAATTTTGTTAAACCAAATTTCCTATCGTGAAGCCATTGAGTTGGCGTTTTATGGAGCTTCCGTAATTCACCCAAAAACGTTACAGCCATTACAAAAAAAGGAAATTCCGTTGTATGTAAAATCGTTTGTCAATCCACTTTTACCCGGAACAAGTGTTTCTAAAGGACAGGATTTAGAACCAAAAACGCCTTGTTTTATTGTTAAGAAAGACCAATTACTGCTTTCCCTTTCGTCTATTGATTTCTCTTTTATTATGGAAGAAAACATTAGCGAAATCTTTGCTTTGCTGCACCAATATAAAATTAAAACAAGCTTAATTCAGAATTCGGCTATCAGTTTTTCGGTTTGTTTGGAAGATAAATTTGGAAATTTTAATGAAGTAAAAAACATACTTTCCAAAAAGTTTAAGATTTCTTATAACGAAAATGTCTCGCTTTACACCATTCGCCACTTTGATGAAAAAGCAGCCAAAGTGGTCGAAAAAGATAAAACTGTTTTGGTAAAACAAATCTCAAGAGAAACGATGCAAATTGTGACTAAAGAGTAACTTTGGTATACTCAAAACAGCTTTTTTCCGTTTATAATATGTATGCTAAAAAAACTCTTATTATTGTTGGTGCTTGTTGGTTTTTCCAAGCTTTCGGCTCAGGAAATCAAGACCTTATACAATAGTAAAAAAGTTGCCG
Source organism: Flavobacterium sp. (assembly GCA_043733645.1). Classification (GTDB taxonomy): domain Bacteria; phylum Bacteroidota; class Bacteroidia; order Flavobacteriales; family Flavobacteriaceae; genus Flavobacterium. The sequence continues at coordinate 1,260 of JAYTGH010000035.1, forward strand.
TTTCAAACGATACCATCCAAATTGAAAAAGTAAGCATTAGTCCAAGTTTTTTCAAATTGGTAAACAAAGATGGAGCAGTTGTAGATTCTACATTCTACAAAGTTGATTTCAAAAAAGGGGAGCTTGTCTTTAAAAATGGATTTACAGCTGAAGATAGTTTAACGATTCGCTACTTCAAGTATCCAGAACAGTTAACCAAAACCTACAGCATATATGATCAAGACAGAGTTGTTGCTAATGATGGTAGCAATTTGTACAAAGTAAATCGTTCCGTAAAAAACTTTGTGCCGTTTGACGGTTTGAACACTTCAGGAAGCATAACTCGTGGCGTAACCGTTGGGAATAATCAAAACGCTTCGGTAAGTTCTAATCTCGATTTACAGATTACAGGAAAAATTTCCGATAAAGTTTCACTTCGTGCTTCTATTCAGGATAGTAATATTCCTTTACAGGATGGTGGATATTCACAAAAATTAGATGAATTCGACCAGATTTTTATAGAGTTATTTACCGACAAATGGAACATTCGTGCAGGCGATTTATTTCTCGAGAACCGACAATCCCGTTTTCTGAATTTCAACAAAAAAGTACAAGGACTTTCTACTCATTTCACCTTTGGTGGTGAAGAAAACAAAACTGAAATTTTTGCTTCGGCAGCTTTGGTTCGCGGTCAATATGCCAAGAGCTCGTTCACGGGTCAAGAAGGAAATCAAGGGCCTTACAAATTGAGGGGCAACAATGGCGAATTATATGTGTTGGTAATTTCGGGTTCAGAGCGGGTTTATGTCAACGGAATTTTGCGCAAGCGTGGCGAAAATAATGATTATATTATCGATTATAATGCGGGTGAAATTAGGTTTACGTCACTGTTTCCAATTACTTCCGAAATGCGAATTGTTATAGAGTATCAATATTCTGATAGAAATTATACTCGTTTTGTAACTTATGGCGGTGTGAATCACCAAGCAAAAACCTGGAGTTTGGGTTGTTATTTATATTCTGAAAGTGATGTAAAAAACCAGCCTTTGCAACAAAATTTAACTGCTGAACAAGTTGCGATTTTGAGTAATGCCGGAGATAATGTTAACTTGATGAATGCGCCGTCAGCCTATTTGGATTCGTATTCGGAAAATAAGATTTTATACAAAAAAGTCACGGTAACAGGTGGCGAAGCTTTCGAATATTCGAACAATTCAGCAGATGTATTATACAATGTAAAGTTTACGTTGGTTGGCAATAATCTTGGGAATTATGTTTTGACAAATTCCTCCGCGATTGGCAAAATCTACCAATATGTTGCGCCACTATCAGGGATTCCGCAAGGAAATTATGAACCGATAACGCGATTGGTGGCTCCAACAAAGATCCAGATTGCAACAGTTTTAGGAAAATTCAATCCCAGTGAAAAAACAGCTATTGATTTTGAAGTTGGAGTGAGTAATAACGATTTGAATTTATTTTCGGCTATTGATGATAACAATAATAAAGGTGTTGCTGGGAAACTGAATTTCAAGCAACGTTTGTTTTCTAAAAAATGGCAAATTGATGCTTTTGGGAATTACCAATATGTGCAGGA
>JAYTGH010000036.1:0-7837 GCA_043733645.1 Flavobacterium sp.
CCAAAAGGATAACTCATAAAACTGAACGGGACATTAAAATAGACTTTGTTATCAGCCGAATTCAAATCTCTCAAATCTGCATTCGAAAAATAATTCAGCAACGGAAATAAATAGCTTCCCTGATGCGCCAACGTTTTTGGATCAAGATTTTCATAGTTGTCCTGTGCCGTATGATAATTAAAATGGCTGTCAATAAATGCAAAATTGAATCCCTGAATTTTTCCTTGCTCTCTGAAAACAGTCAAATCGGTATCGTTTGGCAACATTTTATAAATGCTATACATCAATGAATTGGAAACAGGATAATTTACATTTCCAGCTTTGAAAGCATCAACCATTTTGGCATTTCCGTCATTGGTTTCCATCAGCATATAACTTGGTCCTGAACTTCCGCGCGCTTCAAAATTCAAAACCAAACCAACTTCTTTAGCTAATTTATGTTGCGTCACAAAAAGAGTAGCACCATTTAAACCCAATTCTTCGGCATCGGTAAACAGAATAATGATGTCGTTTTTATGGAGTGTTTTATTGTGTAAAAAAGCACGAACACTTTCCAAAATCGCAGCAACGCCCGAAGCATCATCGCTCGCGCCTTTAGAGAACGAATGCGGAGCAGAATCATAGTGTGAAAGTAATAGTAATGATTTGGAATTTTTAGAACCTTTTATCGTTGCCACAATGTTTTTTGCCTTAACCAACGTTCCTTTTTCGGTCATCGTAAAACCTTCCTGAATTGAAGTTTCTAAACCTAAATCCTGCAATTCCTTTTGAAGATAACTGGCAATGACTTCGTGATTTTTGGAGCCGACAAAATGAGGTTTTTTAGAAATTTCTTTTACGATTGACAAAGCTCTTTTTGTAGAAAACTCTGAAAGTGGCGCTTCTGTTTGGTCATAACTTTGCGGCATCATGAAGAAAAAAATGCCGAACAGCAATGCCACAAGCACAAGTAGGGAATAAATGGAAGTATTATTTTTTCTCATCAAAGTACAATTAATGTTCTTTTTTTACTAACATATAAAAATCGTTATCCAAAAACCGATAACCTTGGTCATACACAAAATAATAAGTGTTGCCAGTTCCCGTATTTAGTATGTTGGTAAAAAAATCAAAATCAAAACCTTTGTTTAATAGTCTGGTTTTAGTGGTTTTAGATTTTCCTTCCACATTGAGGTTAGACAAAATTCGGTAATTTTTGCGTAACTTGTTGTTGATGTTCCGCATATAATTTGTGCTGTCTTTGTTTATTTTATTGTTGTAGGCGTTGCGACAGCCATCGCTGCAGAACTTTTTGTCCTCGCGACCTACAATTTTTTCGCCACATTCTAAACAGGTTTTATCCATACTTAAGCACTTTAATTTACATTTATTTCAACTTTTTAATTTGATACAAATCGTGTCTACGATCTTTCAGAATTCTGACACTTCCGTGTTCGTGGAGCTTTTTTAATAAGTCTAAATCAACATCAACAATTAAGGTCATTTCGGTATTTGGTGTTGCTTCAGCTTTTATACCATTGCTTGGAAATGCAAAATCTGAAGGCGTGAAAACCGCTGTTTGAGCATACTGAATATCCATATTATTTACTTTTGGCAGATTACCAACGCAACCAGCAATAGCAACATAGCATTCGTTTTCGATAGCGCGTGCTTGGGCACAAAGTTTCACTCGTGTGTAGCCATTTTGCGTGTCAGTAAGAAAAGGTACAAACAAAATTTCCATCCCTTGATCAGACATTAATCTTGATAATTCCGGAAATTCTACGTCGTAGCAAATCATAATTCCAATCTTCCCGCAATCGGTGTCAAATGTTTTAATTTCTGATCCGCCTTTCATTCCCCAATACAGCACTTCATTTGGAGTGATGTGGATTTTGGTATACATTTCAAATGTTCCATCTCGTTTACACAAATAACCAACATTGTATAAAACTCCATTTTCTAGATGAGGCATACTTCCTGTAATGATATTGATGTTGTAGGATATGGCAAATTCCAAGAATTTTTTACGAATAGGTTCGCTATAATTTGCAATTTCTCTTATAGCATCAGCTTCAGAAAGATGATTATAATCGGCCATTAATGGTGCAATAAATAATTCTGGAAAAAGGGCAAAATCACTTCCGTATCCGGATACCACATCTATAAAAAATTCTGATTGTTCAAAAAGGGCTTCTAAATTAGCAAGCGGACGCATTTGCCACTGTACTAAGCCAATTCGAATGACCGTTTTTCTGGTGTTTATTAGTTTTGGACTTTTATCATAATAAATATTATTCCATTCTAATAAGACTGCGTATTCTTTGGAGTTCTTGTCGCCTTCAAGATAATTTTGCATCACTTTTATAACGTGAAAATCATTACTCAATTGAAAAGAAAGGACGGGATCATATATTTCTTTCTGACGTACTTTATCAATATATATTTTCGGTGAAATCTCCTTGTGGTGTGTAGTGTAATTTGGAATTCTTCCTGCAAATACAATTGCCTTAAGATTTAATTGTTCGCACAATTCTTTGCGTGTATCATACAATCGTCTTCCAAGTCGCAACCCTCTGTATTTTGGGTGAATAAAGACGTCGATTCCATACAACACATCACCCAAAGGGTCGTGAGTAGAAAAGCTATTATTACCGGTGATCTCTGCATAATTGTGTTTTTTATTCGCGGTGTCTTCATCTACGATTAATGAAAGTGCAGAACCAACAACTTTATCATCGACTACAATCACCAACTGCCCTTCTGGAAAAATAGACAACAGCTTTTGTATGTCACGTTCTTTCCAATAAGAGTTTTCCAATTCGCTATAAGCTTCCACCATAGAGTTTTTCAATTCTTTGTAATCTTCAATGCGTAAATTTCTAAGCTCTACTTTGTTTATTTCAGTTTGCATACGACGCTAATTTTGATAAAGGTAGATAAATAATATCCATTTACAAACGGTTACAAACAACTACAACCGAAAGTAAATGGTTAGTTACCGAATAATTTTTGGCATCCATCGCAACTTTGCCTCGTCGGAAATGAGAAACTGAAAACTCATAACCGGCAACGGAAAACAAAAAATAACAATAACATTTAAATTTTAAAAGCCATGAATGCAATGAAAAACAAAGTACAGTTAATCGGTCACGTAGGACAGGAACCAGAAATTAAAACCTTTGACGGAGGAAAAAAAGTAGCCAATATCACTATTGCTACCAACGAGTATTACACCAATGATAAAGGTGAAAAAGTAGAAGATACACAATGGCACAAAGTATCAGCTTGGGGCAAAGTAGCCGACATCATCGAAAAGTATGTAACAAAAGGCAAGGAAATCGCCATAGAAGGAAAACTTACTCACAGAAGTTATGACGACAAAGAGGGTAACAAACGCTACATCACAGAAGTAGTCGCCAATGATATTCTTTTGTTAGGAAAATAATACTTTCAAATACCACGGGAAAAAGCGGCAAGATGAAAATTTTGTCGCTTTTTTATTTATAGCAAAATTTCTAAAACATCAGAGATTTTTTCGAGTGTTCTAAAATTAGGATGATCTACTTTATGACTAATTTTTTCGTGTTCCCAAGTAGTGTGAAACGGAATATGCACCGCATAACCACCAATTCCTAACACAGGCAGAACATCCGATTTCAAGGAATTTCCAATCATGAAAAATTCATTGGGTTCAATCTCCAATCGCTTTAAAAGTTTCTCGTAATTCACTTCCTGTTTGTCTGCCATCACTTCAATATGATGAAAATAAGGCCCAAGTCCGGAGTCGTGAAGTTTTCTTTGTTGGTCTTTTAAATCGCCTTTGGTTGCCACAATCAATTTATATTTCCCCTGAAGTGCTTTTAGTGTTTCTTCCACACCATCCAAAAGTTCTATCGGTCTTTGCAATAAATCTTTTCCCAATTCAATGATTTTCCCAATAACTTCTATTAATAAAGTGTTGTTAGAGATTTTCATTGCCGCTTCAATCATAGAAAGCGTATAGCCTTTTATTCCATAACCATATAAATCTAAATTGTCGATTTCGGTTTTAAATAATTCCTGTGACAAACTGTGATGCGATAAATAATTACCCATCAAAGCACAGAATTTTTGCTCTGTTTCCTGAAAATAGGGTTCGTTGACAAACAAAGTGTCATCAGCGTCGAAGGCAATTACTTTTAGATTCATTTTTTGTTTTTTTAACTAATCAAAGCACCATTATCAACACCATCAGCATCCGGATTTACAAAAACCAGTTTGCCTCCCGCGTTATTGGTCATCAAAATCATACCTTCACTTTCTACGCCACGTAATGCTCTTGGTGCCAAATTGATTAAAACCGTAACGCGTTTTCCAATAACTTCTTCTGGAGAAAAATGTTCTGCAATTCCCGAAACTATGGTTCTAACATCCAAACCTGTATCGACTTTCAATACTAAAAGCTTGTTGGCTTTTGGCATTTTTTCGGCTTCAACTATGGTTCCTACGCGCAAATCTAATTTAGCAAAATCGTCAAACGTTGTTGTTGGTTTTTGTTTTTCTGTCATTGCGAGGGACGAAGCAATCTCACTCGCATTTGCTGTTTTGGTAGCTTCTAATTTGTCTATTTGTTTTTGGATTTCGGAATCTTCAATTTGTGCAAAAAGGATTTCAGCTTCGCCAATTTGATGACCGGCAGGCAATAAATCGGATGTTTCTGAAACCGAATTCCAATCGATATGAGATTCCTCCTTCGTAGGAATGACAAGAATACTAGAAAGTTTTTTTGAAGTAAACGGCAAAAACGGTTCACATAAAACTTGTAAGGCGGCCGCAATCTGAAGCGCCACATACATTTGTGTCTGCACTCGTTCCGGATTGGTTTTAACCATTTTCCATGGCTCTTCGTCGGCTAAATATTTATTTCCTAAACGAGCTACATTCATTAATTCGCCTTGGGCTTCTCTGAATCTATAACGCTCAATTGAGCTGGAAATAACAGCAGGATAGGCTTTTAATTCGGCTAATGTTTGCTCGTCAACTTCGGTAAATTCATTTGGAGCTGGAACAATTCCGTTGTAATATTTATTGGTTAACACCACGACACGATTGATGAAATTACCAAAAACAGCAGCCAATTCGTTATTGTTTCTTGCCTGAAAATCTTTCCAGGTAAAGTCATTGTCTTTAGTTTCCGGAGCATTTGCAGTCAAAGCATAACGCAAAACGTCTTGCTTGTCCGGGAAATCCTGTAAATATTCGTGCAGCCAAACTGCCCAGTTTTTGGAAGTTGATAATTTATTTCCTTCCAAATTCAAAAACTCATTCGCCGGAACGTTATCAGGCAAAATATAAGTTCCTTCCGCTTTTAACATCGCCGGAAAAATGATACAGTGAAAAACAATATTGTCTTTCCCAATAAAGTGAACCAGTTTAGTGTCGTCTTTTTTCCAGTAATCTTCCCAATTTTTTCCTTCTCGTGCTGCCCATTCTTTGGTTGCAGAAATATAGCCAATCGGCGCATCAAACCACACATATAATTTTTTCCCCTCGGCACCTTCAACAGGAACATCAATTCCCCAATCTAAATCGCGGGTTACAGCACGAGGTTTTAAGCCGTCGTCTAACCAAGATTTTACCTGACCCAAAACATTTACTTTCCAGTCTTTGGCATGGTCAACTAAAATCCATTTCTGTAAAAAATCCTGATACCTATCCAAAGGCAAAAACCAATGTTTGGTTGATCTCAAAATTGGGGTATCGCCCGTAATTGTTGATTTTGGATTAATCAAATCGGTGGCATTCAAAGTCGAGCCACAACGTTCGCATTGATCACCATAAGCTTCCGGATTGTCGCATTTAGGACAAGTTCCGGTTACAAATCTATCGGCAAGAAATTGATCGGCTTTGGCATCATACAACTGCTCGGTAACTTCTTCAATAAAGTCGTTGTTATCATATAATTTTCTAAAAAATTCCTGAGCAGTATCGTGATGAATTTTGGATGATGTTCTCGAATAATTATCAAACGAAATTCCGAAATCTATAAACGACTGACGAATGATTCCGTCGTATTTATCAATAACCTGTTGCGGAGTAATGCCTTCTTTTTTGGCTTTCATCGAAATGGCAACACCGTGTTCATCGCTTCCGCAGATGAAGGCAACATCGTTCCCCTGTAATCGTAAATAACGGGCATATATATCGGATGGCACATAAACGCCCGCCAAATGGCCAATATGAATTGGTCCATTGGTATAAGGCAAGGCTGCTGTGATGGTATATCTTTTTGGATTTTCTAACATAATCTATTAAATAGACTGCAAAAATAAGTTTTTTGCGACGAAATCATAGCTTTTGCATCTATATAGTTTATAAGGAAATTATAATCAGGATTGTCAATAATCAGGCGAATGTTAACAGCAGGGATATAGCATCTAGTGTACTTAATTCTAATACTACTATACTATATCTAATATAAGTCTATAGTGAGTCTATAAAAAATGCATATTTTTATAGAGTGACTATAGACTCACTATAGAATTATTTATAACAAAACTACAATACGTACCCTTGCAAATTAGCATCAGGTACTGAACAGAAATGTTTTGCGTGGCTGCAAAATATAAAAACTAATCATGGTCTTGGTTGGCATAAAAATATTAATGCTATTTTTGAAGTATGAATTCAAAAATTCCTTTTTGCTTACTTTTACTATTTAGCATTTCATTCATTTATTCTCAAAAAAAGATGATTACACCCCCTTATCTGCAAAAAGGCGACACTGTTGCCATCGTTTCTACAGCAAGAAAAAATATTGACGACAATTTAAAACCAACCATTGATTTACTCGAAGGCTGGGGATTGAAAGTAAAACTTGGAAAAACAATCGGTTTAGATTATTACCAATTAGCAGGAACTGATGACCAACGGGCAGAAGATTTTCAGGAGCAAATGGACAATCCAAACATCAAAGCAATTTGGTGTGTACGTGGCGGTTATGGAACGGTGAAAATTATCGATAAATTGGATTTTACCAAATTCAAACAAAATCCAAAATGGATAATTGGCTTTAGTGATGTTACCGTTTTGCACAGTCATTTGAATCGCATGAGGATTGAGTCGTTACATGCAACGATGCCGGTTGCCATTCCGAGAGCGACCGATGAAGCAAAGAATTCCTTATGCGCGGTTTTGTTTAATGAAAAACTAGAATATACTTTAGATTGCGATGCCTTGAATCATAATGGCAAAGCCAAAGGCGAATTGGTTGGTGGAAACCTTTCTATTTTATATAGTTTGTTAGGCTCAGAATCGGCGGTCGATTGTACGGATAAGATTCTGTTTATTGAAGATTTAGATGAATATTTATATCACGTTGACCGAATGATGGTGAATTTAAAACGCAATGGATGTCTGCAAAGTTTGAAAGGAATTATTGTTGGGGCAATGACCGAAATGAAAGACAATGAAATTCCGTGGGGAAGAAATGCGCTGGAAATTATAGAAGATACTGTTAAAGGATTGAATATACCAATCATTTACAATTTCCCGGCGGGACATATCAGAGACAATCGTGCCTTGATTTTTGGAAGACAAGTTTCTATGGAAGTGACAGCTGAACAAAGCAAAGTAGTATTTCAATGATCTCTCGGACTTGTCATTCCGAGGCACGAGGAATCTCATCAGGTTATTCAGATTATGAGATTCCTCCTTCGTCGGAATGACAAAAAAATGAAAAATGGCAGAACACAACGAATTAGGAAAATTGGGTGAAGAATTGGCTGTAGAATTTCTGCAAAAAGACGGCTATGACATTCTGGAAACCAATTGGACATTTCAAAAAGCTGAAATCGATATTATCGCTCAAAAAGAC
>JAYTGH010000037.1:0-2827 GCA_043733645.1 Flavobacterium sp.
CTTTTAGAAAAGAAAATAAACAACTGGATAGAAACCGGTAAATAATATAACTAAAAAAACGTCCCGATAAATCGGGACGTTTTAATTTTTAACATTAAGCTCAAGACTTTTATAATTATTTATCGGGTTTCCGGTAACATCATAAAAATCATACTTGTATTTGAGGACACCATCTATTTCTTCAATGCTAATTTTCATTTGATAAAACCCTTGGTTCCATTCGACAACAACATTATAAGTATAATCTCCAGCGCCAAAGCTACCAGGTAAATTACTGGTATAGATTAACTTTTTCGATTTAAGATTAAGTGTGTTCAATTCGATATTTTCATAAGTTCCAATCTCGTCGCCATCTACAGATTGTCCCATATAATCATATTTTCCTCCTGATTTGTTTTTTCGTTGTTTCTCTTTTGGATCGTTATATATATCCTTTATAGAAAAGATAACATCTTTCAACGAATTTTTACCAGCATTCAACAAATAAAAGCGCAATTGATGGTGATACATCAATTTATGAACTTTCTTCCCGCTTCCTGTGGAATTGCCTTCATTCAAATCATTATCAACAATTTCTATGATTGGTAAATTTTGTCCATAAGATTGGCTAAAAGAACTTGATTCCAACTTTTTAGTTTTCTGTTCCGCTTCTTCAACAATTTTGTCTTTCTGAACAATTTCAGCATGCAATACTTCAATTTGTTTAATAGCCTCGTCTAATTCTTTCTGTTTTTGGGCAGAAATAGAAGTACTTGTGTTCTTATAAAGTAAGTAAACGGAAAACGCTAGTAAAATAAAACCGAAAAATGCTAAAACCGCAGTTATCATAAGCTTTTTACCTTTCATTAGGATTATAAATTTAAATCAAAAGATTTTTATGGTGTAAAAATAAATCAATTTACAAAAATTAAAACACTCCTAAAGAATAAAGTGTAAACATATTATTAACCAATTTACAAAAAACCCTAACAAAAGTTAGGGCTTTTCAGTGACGGTAATCTCTTTGTGAGCAACGAGACAGGCCTTACGTCTGCAATATCTTTAAAATAAAAAAGCTTCTCGTTTGAGAAGCCTCTGGTGCGGGTAATAGGACTAAACCTTATAATTAAGTAAAGTTAAATCAAATTAGAAAAATCTATAAAGCCTATATTTGGCGAGGTTTTTGCAAAAATTATAATCAAAGCAAACCTTCGTTAATTAAACTAAATTAATAAATTTCGGGGAATAATAGGGGAATACAAAAAATATAATACACTAAAATATGGCAACTGGTAAATTCAGAATTAAAACATCAAACGATTGGAATACTATTTTTTATCGTTTCAAACACAGTAATCAGTTTGATATTGAGTGCTCAACTGGAATACAAATTCCCAACAAGCGTTGGAGCGATTCAAAACAAGAAGTTTTACAAACGAATGATGTAAACTTTAAAGAAATAAACCTCAAACTCAAAGACCTTGATTCAAAAATAAGGAAAGATTTTGAAGATGCAAAACTCAAAGCAGAAACCATTAACACCAATTGGTTAAAAACAGAAATTAATATTTTTTTTAATCGAGAAACCAGTAATGACATCATAAATTCAAGCATTTTTTTAACAAACTATATCGTTTCATTTATTGAAGAATCTAAAACCAAGAAAACTAGAAACAATACTCTTGTAAAACCAAGAACAATCCAACACTATAATACAACTTTAAATAAAATTATAGCTTTTGAGGAGAATATTGGCAGTAGAATAAAATTAACTGATATAACTATCTCATTTCATACCAAATTTCTTGAATTTCTTGAAAACAAACAGAAATTAAACCCAAACACAATTGGCGGATATATTGATGACATCAAACTATTTTGTAATAATGCCGATAAAAAAGATATGCAAATTTCTAAAGAATTTAAACTTTCAGAATTTTATACACCATCTAACAAAACAAAAGACGTTTATCTCAAAGAAGACGAAATAAATTCAATATTTAATTCAAATCTTGAACAAGATTATTTAGACAATGCAAAGGATTGGTTAATAATTGGATTAAGGACAGGATTTAGGATTTCAGACTTTTTAAAACTTACAAAAAAGAATCTAATAGACGGCTTCATTGAAAAGCAAACTATAAAAACAGATTTTCCAGTAATTATACCTATCCACAATCAAGTGAAATATATTTTAGATAAACGTAACGGAGATTTCCCAAGAAGAATAAGCGACCAAAAATTTAATGACTACATCAAAATTATTTGCAAAGAGATTGGAATTTCAGAAATTGTTGAGGGAGCAAAAATTGTTGAGATTGAGGTTAAAGAAAACGGTAAAAAGAAAAAAATACATAGAAAACAATTTGGAAAATTCCCAAAGCATGAATTAGTAACATCACACATTTGTAGGCGGTCATTTGCAACTAATTTATATGGCAAAATTGACACACTTACTATTATGAAAATTACTGGTCATAAAACAGAAGCTCAATTTTTAAGCTACATAAAAATTACTCCGAGAGAATATGCTGAAAAGTTAAAAGCATATTGGAAAAATGCTTCAACAATTATGTAAGTGCAATTTACTTTAAATATTTGCAGGGTTTTATTAGAGTATCCAAATCAAAAACAATAAAAGGGAAACAGTTTGAGAATTGCTGAATAAATTAAGAATTGATTTTAGTATCAAAACCATTGCAATGGCATTGCAATCATCACAATAAACCATTGCAATAGTATTGCAATCCCTGTATCGTCCTGAAAAAAGTTTACACTTATTAATATTAATCCTGTAATAAGTTTACAGTTAAAAATAATCCTAGAATAGGTTTACAGGTACACAAAT
>JAYTGH010000038.1:0-2824 GCA_043733645.1 Flavobacterium sp.
TATCGAAGTTCAGAAAAAAGAAATCATTGGTCAATTAGAAAAAGGACAAGTATTAGAAGGTGTTGTTAAAAACATTACTTCTTATGGTGTGTTTATTGACTTAGGTGGTGTTGATGGATTAATCCATATTACTGACCTTTCTTGGTCAAGAATCAACCACCCAAGTGAAGTACTTGAATTAGATCAAAAATTAAATGTTGTAATCCTTGATTTTGATGATGAGAAAACAAGAATTCAATTAGGTTTAAAACAATTAAATGCTCACCCTTGGGATGCTCTTGATACTAAATTAGCTATCGGAGATAAAGTGAAAGGGAAAGTAGTTGTAATTGCTGATTACGGTGCATTTATTGAAGTAGCAGAAGGTGTTGAAGGTTTAATCCACGTTTCTGAAATGTCATGGTCAACTCACTTGAGAAGTGCACAAGATTTTGTAAAAGTTGGTGATGTTGTTGAAGCAGTTATCTTGACTCTTGACAGAGATGATAGAAAAATGTCTTTAGGTATCAAACAATTAACGCAAGATCCTTGGACAGACATCACTGCTAAATATCCTGTAGGTTCTAAACACACAGGTATCGTTAGAAACTTTACAAACTTTGGTATTTTTGTTGAATTAGAAGAAGGTATTGATGGATTAGTTTACATCTCTGATTTATCTTGGACTAAGAAAATCAAACACCCATCAGAATTTGTTAACGTTGGTGATAAATTAGATGTAGTAGTATTAGAGTTAGATGTTGACGGACGTAAATTATCTTTAGGTCATAAACAAACAACTGATAATCCTTGGGACAAACATGAAGAGGCGTTCGCTGTTGGAACCATCCACAACGGAACTATCGCTGAAATTGTTGACAAAGGTGCTACTGTAGATTTCGGTGACGATGTAGTTGCGTTTATTCCAACGCGTCATTTAGAAAAAGAAGACGGTAAGAAATTGAAAAAAGGTGAAGCAGCTGAATTCAAAGTAATTGAATTCAACAAAGAATTCAAAAGAGTTGTAGCTTCTCACACGGCTATCTTTAGAGAAGAAGAAGAGAAAAATACAAAAGCTGCTACTGAAGCAGTTGCTGCTAATAATGCTCCTGCTCAAACTCTTGGAGATAACAATGATATCCTTGCGGGATTAAAAGCAAAAATGGAAAAAACAGAGAAAAAGAAATAATTCACTGTTTCCTATAAATAAAAAGTCCCGAGTAATCGGGACTTTTTTTGTTTAGTTATTATAATATTTTCGCTGCCAAATCTCCTCATTGAAGTTTTTGCCCATCATAAAAAAGTAATAGGCAAAAACTGCAAAGATAGATTTAAAAGCAAAGAGGAATACAATTACAGAAGCTAAAGGTACCGATTTACTTAAGTTGTTCTCTGGAACTAGTAGTGCTACTACGATACTCAATAAGATACTGGTTATTGTGAAGGTTCCTAAATTTTTTATAGGTAAGACAATTAATTTTCTTAGCGGATTCATCTCCGTTCCCCATTGGTGAATAAGATAATAGTAGTCATTACCAATAGGAGCAAATAATAACGGATCATCATAATTCAACAGATGAAAAGCTTTGCTTGGTGCAATAATCTTAAAGCCTTCTAAAGAAGTGTTGTGTTCTTTTTCCAACATTCTAATTTTTGAAATGGCTTCTTCCGGAATATTGTTTTTAAAAATGCTGCTTTCCAAAAACCGCAATCGATAGTCAATACAAATGGTTTTGATTTGTTCTAAATGAAAAATTTTATCTGTTTCTAATAAGTCAAACTGCAACTGATTCTTTTTTGTTGAAGGTTGTTGTTGGAGTTTGTCTATAATTTGACTTCTTTCAATATCATTTTCTTCAAAAATCGATTTTACTTCAGCTATAATAGCTGCTTTTGATTTAAACTTTCTTCTTTTGGAAAGTAATTCTTTTTCGAGGTTTACACTATTTACTAACATTCCCAATGTTTTTTTTAAAAGGTTGACGCAACGTGAATTATACCATCTAATTTATAAAATAAATTCTCATTTAACTTTAATAACACAATAAATTGAGTGTTAACATTTGTTAAAGTTTTCAGAAAAAAATAACATTATCAAAACCGGAAAAGATGTATTGGCGTAAATGGATGTATAACTTTAAAAATATATATTATGAAAACTAGAAATTTTTTAACAACTGCATTTTTTGCTTTAACCCTTTTTGCAACCACATCTACTTTTGCCCAAAAAGAAAAAACCGTTACCGTTGGTGGAGCACCAATGTATCCTTCTAAAAACATTATTGAAGATGCTGTAAACTCTAAAGACCACACAACTTTAGTGGCTGCTGTAAAAGCTGCTGGTTTAGTAGAGACACTACAAGGAAAAGGACCTTTTACTGTTTTTGCTCCAACAAACGAAGCTTTCGCCAAATTACCAAAAGGAACCGTAGAAACATTATTAAAACCAGAAAACCTAAAATTATTGCAAACCATCTTAACCTATCATGTGGTAGCAGGAAAAATGAATTCATCTGACATCGCAAAAGCAATAAAAGCCGGAAAAGGAAAAGCAACTTTAAAAACCGTTAGTGGCGGAACATTAACTGCTTGGATGAAAGGTGCAAATCTTTACATCACAGATGAAAATGGTAAAAGCGCTAAAGTTACGATTGCCGATGTCAATCAGTCTAATGGTGTGATTCACGTTATTGATGCAGTAGTTACCCCAAAATCATAATTTTATACTTGTACTTCGAAACTATTTCGTGTAAAAAAAGAGAAGTCTCCCTTTTAGGTTAGGGAGACTTTTTTATGTTAGATGATTGCGAAGTTACTATTATCCTTCAAGAATATTTTTCAGTGT
>JAYTGH010000039.1:0-2822 GCA_043733645.1 Flavobacterium sp.
GGAACAACCAATGCAGAAATTGTTTCTAATTCAGAAGTCAATAAAAGAATACAGGAAGAAATAGATGTAATCAACGAGAAATTTGGCAACTGGGAAAAAATCAAACGTTTCGAATTAACACCAGATGTTTGGTCAATTGATGGTGGACATCTTACACCTACCCTCAAATTGAAACGTAAAATCGTGATGGAGAAATACAAAAATTTATATCAAAAAATATATAATTAACACTTTAAAACTTTGAACCATGGGAATAAAAACACTAGTAAGTAGCTTGTTATTAATCATTTTATTTTCGGGCTGTAAAGAAAATAAGCCTGTCGATTCTGTTAAAGATAATTATCTCGATTTCTCAAAAAGAGATGACCAAGCCACCGGCGGTATCAAAATGATTCCCATCACTACGCCTATTGGCAAATTCAATGTTTGGACAAAAACCGTGGGGAACAATCCCAAAATAAAAGTACTTTTACTACATGGTGGTCCGGGTGGAACTCACGAGTTTTTTGAAAGCTTTGATGGTTATTTTCCACAAGAAAGTATTGAGTATATCTACTACGACCAGTTAGGTTCCTATTATAGCGACCAACCGAATGACAATAGCTTATGGACGATTGACCGTTTCGTAGACGAAGTTGAACAAGTTCGTAAAGCCTTGAAATTAGACAATTCCAACTTCTATTTAATGGGACAATCCTGGGGCGGAATCCTTGCCATGGAATATGCTCTGAAATATCAAAAAAATCTAAAAGGATTAGTTATTGCCAACATGATGGCGAGTGCGCCAGCTTATAATAAATATGCCGAAGATGTACTTGGACCAAAACTACCTAAAGATGTCTTCGACCAAATAAAAACCTTCGAAAAAAACAAAGACTATACAAATCCAAAGTATACTGAATTGCTTTTCAAATATTATTATTCGGAACACATTCTCAGAAAACCTGTTGAACAATGGCCTGAATCTATAAACCGAGCATTCAAGCATTTAAATCCAAATGTGTATGTATTTATGCAAGGTCCGAGTGAATTCGGAATTACAGGTGATGCTACTTTAAAAAATTGGGATATCACTTCAAAACTAAAAACACTAACCATTCCAACGTTAGTAATCGGAGCCCAATATGACACCATGGATCCAAAACACATGGAATGGATTTCGAATGAAGTACAAAACGGACGCTTTTTATATTGTCCTAACGGAAGTCATTGTTCTCAATACGATGACCAAGAACATTATTTTTCAGGAGTTATAAAATTCTTGAAAGACGTTGATAACGGTACTTTCAAGAAAGAAATAAGCCATCAATTACACTAAACGTTATTAACAATTCCCGATTTTAAAAAGTTAACAATTAAAAAGTTAACAAATTATTATATTCTTACTATTTTAATACTTTTGTTGTGATAACCAATAAAAATAATAAATTATGAATGTAAAAAACTTTATTGTCGGTGGAATTGTCGGTGGAATTGTAGACTTCTTAATGGGATGGCTAATTTGGGGTATTTTGCTCAAAGACACTTTCCCAAAACCAGAAGGAGCTGGTGCCGAAAACATGCTATTTATTTTCTTGGGTTGCATGTCTTTTGGTTTCTTAATTTCTTATGTTTTTTCACAAGGTGAAGGAATATCTAACATTACTGCCGGAATTAAAATGGCAATCGGTATTGCATTGTTTATGACATTATGCAACAATTTCTTTATGAATATGTATAAAGAAACTATTGACTTTAAGCTAATGGGAATTGACATTGTAGCTTCAATGGTTTTAGCATCAATGGTTGGAGCTGCAGTTGCTGTAGTCAACGGAAAAATGAAGTAAATACATAATTTTCATAGTGAAGAAACGCCTGGGATTAAATTCTTAGGCGTTTTTTGTTTAGAGTAAGTACTTAGCACAGATTATAAATTTGTGTTATAAAATCTGTCAATTGGTTCTTTCGCTTTTTACTTAACAAAGTGTCACCCCTATATATACCTCCTCTTACACATCAATGTCCATAAATGTCCACCCAATGTCCGTGGGTGTCCATAAATGTCCAGTTGCTGCTTTTTTTTAGGTACTTTGTTCGGGACATGTTCGGGACATGTTCGGTAACGCTTCGGCAAAATGGACTATTTACCGAATAAGTCTCGAATAAGGTACAA
The DNA here is from genome assembly GCA_043733645.1 of Flavobacterium sp. Lineage (GTDB taxonomy): Bacteria > Bacteroidota > Bacteroidia > Flavobacteriales > Flavobacteriaceae > Flavobacterium. Next base: position 2,153 of record JAYTGH010000039.1, read on the forward strand.
AACAGTTAGAGAAATTTGATTTGGGAAATGGGAAAAGGAAAGTGATTTGCAAAAAAAAGCCTCTCCAATGGAGAGGCTTTAAAGTTAAAAATGTTCTTTTATTACTGTTGTGAAATAATTACTGATTTGGTTACCACATTTTTGTTTGTAGTTATTTTGAAGAAATAAACTCCAGATTTCATTCCATCAGCATTAAATTTTACAGTGTTTTTCTGATCTGCTTCAGCATTACCCTCAAAAATAGTATTGACTAACTGACCTGTAACGTTGTATAATTGTATACTAACAGGAGAGTCATTTTTCAATGTATATTCAATAGTGGCATCGGCTTTAACCGGATTTGGATAAACCATATAGGAAACCAATTCATCTGCTGGTTTAGGATTTATCACAGTAGTTGGAGCTGTGACTCCGCTACATCTCAAGAATCCCATATCAGTTCCAGCTTCATAATTACTGTTAATAGCAATCAAAGCAGTATTAACTTCAGCCATAGTGTATTTAGAATTGCTATTTCCTAAAAGGGTATTGGCGATCATTAACACCTGACTAACTTTCATTCCTTCAAAAGTTCCTGAAGTAATAAACAAGTCTCCCAGTGAAACATCAGTTGATGAGAAATCAGCATTTTTACCGAAAGCAATATTCAATCGTGTTGTTAACACTTGAG
>JAYTGH010000040.1:0-2816 GCA_043733645.1 Flavobacterium sp.
GCTTTACTTTTGCGTAGGGATTCTAAAAGACGTTCCAATCCTAAATCTTGTTCCGGAATAAGAATTTCTTCAGCACCAGCGCCAATTCCGGCATTTAAAGCGATGTGACCTGCATCTCTTCCCATAACTTCTACGAGGAAAAGACGATTATGTGAACTGGCAGTATCACGAATTTTATCTATACATTCTACCACCGTATTCAAAGCAGTGTCAAATCCAAGTGTGTGGCTTGTTCCAAAAATATCGTTATCAATCGTTCCCGGAATTCCCATTACAGGATAACCAAATTCATTATTAAAAACTTCGGCACCTGTAAAAGAACCATCACCACCAATAACCACAAGGGCATCAATGTTGGCATTCACTAAATTTTGATGTGCTTTTTGTCTGCCTTCGGCCGTCATGAATTCTTTTGAACGCGCAGATTTTAGGATTGTTCCACCTTTGTTGACGATATTGTTAACGCTTCTTGGTCCCATTTCTTTAAAATCGCCCTCAATCATTCCCTGATACCCTCTGTAAATACCAATACATTCAATGTTATGATAGGCACACGTTCTAACTACGGAACGGATGGCTGCGTTCATTCCCGGTGAGTCACCTCCGGAAGTTAGTACACCTATTTTTTTTATGGTTTTTGACATTTTTTCTGTATTAAAATGTAAAACTAGCAAACAAGAACCATTGTTTAGCCCATATTATTGTTATATTACTAAAACAGGCTAAATTCAATCGTTTTCGTTGATAAGTTTTTGAGTTATTAGAATATCGGTTATATTTCAGCGCTAGTCCTCTGTTGGAATTGCATCTTGATTAGGCTTTGGATCGGGTTGCTTCTTGTCTTTTTTATCTTTGATTTGGATGTTGTCTGGAGACAAACTAGAGTCGTGTATTTCGGTTTTACTTTTTGAATCTGCTCTGTCTAATTTGGCGTTTTTGAAAATCTTGTTTACCAATTCTTTAAAAGTATCAAAGTCGACTTCATAAGACATTCCCAATCCTTGTGTATAGCCAATTCCCTGACCAATGTAAGTAATGTCGTTTTCTTTATTGAACACTCTAAGGTTTAGCGTTCCGTCTTTATTCACGCGATATTGCACTTCAAGGTCGCCAACAATGGCTGTTTCGGTAATTCCTCCTACCGGAACACCTACTTTACCATTAACCGTAATTCTGTCATTTATTTTTGAAGAAACGGTAACACCAAATCGTCCGTCTGTTTGTTGCCCCGGCGTTCTGTCGGCAACAATATATTCGGGCGCGATAGAAATTTTATCATTATCTCCAGAGAATATATCACTAAAAAGACTACTGGCTTTTTCAAATAAATTATTAGATAATTGATTTTGGTTAACCCCATTCTGACTTAAAAAACTTCCTGTAGAAAGCAGATAAAGCGCTTGAGTTTGTCGGGCATCTTTATCATCTAGTTTATATTGAATTTCCGATTTTAAGGAGCTACTTACACCGGGAAAATTGATATTAAAATCAGGTTCAGGATTAGCAAGGTTTCCTTTTACACCAATGACAACTTCGGTTTCAACTTTTTTATTAAACGATGGATTATCAATCAATACTGATGGATTTGCGCCACCCGGTACTTTATATACCGCTTCTAAATTGAGCGTTGCTGACATCGGATCACCAGACCAAACGATGGAACCTCCTTTTTTAACAGTAAAAGGTTTTTCAAAAAGTCCACCATATTTAAAATTATACGTACCTGAAACTACTGAGAAATCGCCAAACATTTCAAATTTTCCTAGGGTGTTAATTCTAAAGAGCAGCGTTCCGTTTCCTTTGCCTTTCATACCGTGACCACTTTCTCTGTTGAGGATTACTTCAATATTGGCAATTTCGGTAATGTCAAAATTAAATTCTAACTCTAGTCCGTTATAGTTTTTAGTTTGTGTATTATCCTTTGCTTTTTTCTTCTTTTCTTCCGGAGTTTTAAAACGTATGTATTTGCTATCCTGAACGGCTTCTGCATCATTTATCGGAATTTTAATATCCGTTCCTTTAGCGGATTCAGCATCTACTTTTATCATCAAATTGCCGGTTGGTCCTTTTATGCTTGCCGAACCATTCATGAAAGCGTTTCCATAATAAGCGGCGTCTTCCTGATCCACTGTATTCAGCGCCAAAAGTCGTTTGGCATAAATAGACAAATCTAACTGCCAGTCGCTAAATTGTTTGTGTTTAATAAACCCGCTTATGCTTCCTTTGGTGTTAAATTTAGTATCGGTAATATTGGTTTCCCTAATTATAAATTTGTTTTCGGTTACATCAACGACAGAATTATTGTCAAATATATAATCGGTATTTAGGTACGGAATTGTTAATCCGGCCTCGTTGATAAAAAGCCTTCCATTATAATCCAAATTATTAACATCGCCATCAATTCGGGCATTCCCTGATGCAAATCCTCTAATATTTGTAATTACATCTCCACCTATTTTTCCTAAAACTCCGAGATTGAATTTATCAAAACTTAAATCAATATCTAATAAAGTTTTGTCGTCTACAATCTGAATGTTACCATCGGCGCTAAAGGCTTCTACATTTTGATTTTCTAAATTGGAATTCAAATGAAATTTACGCAAGGTTTCATCTCCCTGAATATCGAGGTTCATTTTCCCCAGCGCAATATCATTGACTTTTAAACTATCAATCCGCAACGTTGATGTAGGCTGAAAAATGGTATTGCTTTGCTTGAAGTTAATCTGTCCGTTTAGGTTTCCATCGAACTTAAACTTCTCGACATCGGGTGTGACTTTATTCAGATTAACATTGTCGAATGTGAGCTGCAAATCCTT
>JAYTGH010000041.1:0-2810 GCA_043733645.1 Flavobacterium sp.
TATATCAATTCAAAATATGTATTTCCGGTATTGATGTTACTTGGTGCTTCGATAGCTTTTACAGTAAATAAACAATCTACTATTGATTTCTTAACAAATGAAAAACAAATCAATGCTCCAGCTGATATTTTGACGCGTTTGAATAAAGAACAAATCAATTCACTACATTACTATTTAGTTCCTCAGGATAGGAGTTCACTGGATGATTTAGAAGGATTATTAAATTCATATGTAAAACAAGGAAATTATGAGAGTATAATTACTAAGGCTCCACTTCCTCTAAATATTATTTACGAAAGTGGCTTTGGCTTGTTCAAACACAAAATCCCGATGTGGATATTCCTAATATCTTTAGTATGCTTTGCGGTTTGGTCATGGAAGCAAAATCTTTCATTGATACCCTTACTCGGATTAGTATGCTGTTTGTATATGATGGCAGAATTAAGTATTTGGAACTGGATTTATTTTACCTGCTGGCTGCTCATAGGGCTTACCATTTATTTTGGGTTTAGCCATAAAAACAGTAAACTCAATAAAAGTATACAGTAAAGAAAAACCCGATTTCAAATTCAGAAATCGGGTTTTTTTATTAGATATTTAAATCTTTTATACTAAAACGACTTGATTATCCCAAGCCTTACTCTAAAGCCTCCATTGTTTTGGTCTCCATTCATATTTTGAATAATTGGCAAAGACAATGTCAATGGGAAGCTCCATTTTTTATAACTAATGGCATTGCCTAGTGTTGCATATCCCATATAATAGCCCGAGTTTTCATCGATTATATCATCTTCTTCGGTTTTGTCTAACCATTCGCCATAATAGCCTCCATAAACTGCCCACCCCAAATTAGATGTTTTATTAGGTTCGGTTGAGGCTGCTGTTTCCTTTGGTAGTAATGAACAGCTTGTAGCGTCTTCAATTATTTTATAGTTAAGTGTTGGACTCTGAACCGAAATGCTACTGTAGTAATTGCCTTCAAACCCTTTAGTGGTGAGCTTATACAAGGCGTTACCCTGCTCCAGCGTTTGGAAATAATAATGCCCGCCATTGGGTCATAAGAACCGGAACCTACCACAACGGTAGTATTATCAAAGTGAGCACTTTTCTGGATTCCGGTTGGTAACTCAATCCCAGCTTGTAACGCCACATTAAAATTGTTTTTGGCAAAGACATTAAAAGTTGCCAGCAAATCTAAATCACCCAAGCCATTATCGCTTCCTGCATCCGTATGTAAGAATACATAAGGAATCAAAGCCGAAATTGTAATCTTATCAGTCAAACCATAACGCGCGCCAACCGATTGAATAACCATGCTTTTTAAAGGCGTTTCTTCTGGTGGCATCGTAACATCTACCGCATTACTTTGATTAATGGTGCGATAATCAGTGTAACTTTCCAGTACCAGTTGTTTTTTTGTCAAGGTTAATATTCCGTTATTATAATCGCCATTAGACGATCCTGCTCCAGCTCCGGCACAACAGGCGCATTGGCTATAACTATTAGTTGCTGCCACAAAGGCAACAACCATCATAAAAATTGTTTTATTCATTAGATAGGTTTATTACATTACATCATATAAATACAGACCATCGATAGTGTCGAAAGTCTATGTGGTTGCTATAGAAATGTAATGTAATTGAGGTGGTTTGTAGAGCGAAAGTTGATAACCTCTCATTATATCAGTTGATAAATATCCGAGATTATTTCTTTCTTCCGTAACCTCAAATGCTGTGGATTGCCAAATGGTGTTTTGAACTATAAAAGTATCAGGCTGTTTTAATTTCAATACTGACATTGGCAGTTTGTTGTTTTCGGCTTCTTCGTCAGCAGCTTTTTTAAGTTGACGATAGAGTTGGCATTTACCGTTGCAGTGCATCATTGGCTTGAACCTGTTGATACATTCGGTTTTTATGATTTTGTCTTTATTGAATTCCCAATAGCCAATGTATCCTGTCTGGTAGAAAGGTTGCCAAAAAAAGGCAATCAAAAATAATATGGCAAATAGCTGTTTCAAATCGATAGCAAAAATAGGAAAACATACGCAATAGAAAAACACAATTGCGATTCAATTTTTACGTCCTGTTTCTTTTAGATAAACTTGTCAAAGAGATTCTGCTATTCTTATGATATATTACCACACGAAAGAATTGACTTCTTCGAATCTTCGATTTCGTTTAGGAGCGGAACATCAATCTAATTTTTTCCTACAAAAACCAATGCGCCTGCGCAATTCTGAAGCCACTTTTTTACCTTCGGGAACCCCAGTAAATACAGGGGTTCAAAATGCACCTGATGAAACAATCAGTTCGTCCGCACAAACTGATTGATTCATGCGGACGAACCGATTGATTCATGCGGACAAATTGAAAGGTTCGTCAGCAGCTTTTTTTTGAACGATAGGCTATGTTTTATTTTTGTAAGAATAAATAAGAGTTAGAGTATTATAAAAACGCAAACATATTGAATCAGGAATTCCACCGCTACCGTGCGAAATCGAAAAACACAATTCCCTCTCAATTTTTACTTTCTATTTATACATGTCTACACATGTCCGGACATTTCCATAAATGTCCTGTTGTTCTATTTTTATAATGGGTTTGTTCGGTATTCCTTCGGTAAGGCTTCGGATAAATGGGTGTTTTGCCGAACAAACACCGTATAAATACAGAAGGAAGACAGGAGAAAACTATAATGAATAACAAAAACATGAAAACAAAAAATCCGTTAAAGAGAACTCTCTAACGGATTTTCTATACAAGCTGACCTTTTTTACTACTAACCCACTTTTGCTTTTCAACAGTCAGTTA
>JAYTGH010000042.1:0-7775 GCA_043733645.1 Flavobacterium sp.
GATGCTTTAGATGATGAAATGGGATTGTTAAAGAACATGGGGGTTAACACTATTAGAGTATATTCAGGGATTCCAAAAAAATGGATAGAGTATATTTACAACAACTACGGCATCTATACTATGTTAAACTACACCTTTGGTCGTTATGGTTTGACAATTGATGGTGTATGGAAACCAAATACTGATTATTCAGATCCAAAAACGCGTGAACTTTTATTGAAAGATGCGAAGCAGATGGTAACTGATTATAAAGACACTAAAGGGCTATTGTTGTTTTTGATTGGTAATGAAAATAACTATGGTTTGTTTTGGGATGGTGCAGAGACAGAAAACATTCCAATTAAAGATAGAAAATCCACTATTCGTGCACGTTCCTTATACAAATTATTTAATGAAGCTGTTGTCAGTATGAAAGCTATTGATAGTAATCATCCAATGGCAATTTGCAATGGTGATTTACTTTTCTTAGACATAATTGTTGAAGAATGTAAAGATGTTGATATACTTGGAGCTAATGTTTACAGAGGTGTTTCATTCGGTGATGTTTTTGAAAGAGTTAAAAAAGAATATGGAAAACCTGTATTGTTGACTGAATTTGGAGCAGATGCTTTTAACGTTCTTGCCAATCAAGAAGATCAAAAATCACAATCTTTTTACCTAAAAGGAAATTGGAAAGAAATTTATGAAAATGCTGCTGGTCTTGGTAAAGCGGGTAATGCTTTAGGCGGGTTTACTTTTCAGTTTAGTGATGGATGGTGGAAATATGGACAAACTAAAAATTTAGATGAACACGATACTAATGCTTCATGGTCCAATGGAGGTTATCAAAAAGATTACACAGAAGGTGAAAATAATATGAATGAAGAATGGTTTGGAATTTGTGCTAAAGGAGCAACTAATGAAAAAGGATCTTACCAATTATATCCTCGTGCTGCTTATTATGTATTAAAAAATATACATCAAACAAATCCATATGCAGTGGGAACTACTTTAGCAAGTATTGAGAGTAATTTTGATAACGCTCAAATAATGGACGCTACATTGAGAGCAAGAGGAGATAAAGCCGCTCTAGATGCTAATAAAGGTGGTAAAATTCGATTTAGCAGATTGAGTGCAGAGTTTACTACATTCAATACGGGAGGGTCACTTATTACAACTCCGAATGAAGTTACATCAAATTCAACTAAGTATCCTAATAAATTAGGTTTTGATCATATGCAATCCTATTATATTGGAGTAGAAGCTAATCCTTCTGCTAATACAAGTGTAAACGTTGAATTCAATATTTTAGGAAATGTAGCTCTTAATCCAATAGATGAAATATTTTATGAAAATCGTGGCCGTCCTGTAACTGTAAATAGCGATAATGGTAATGTTACATTACAAGATAATAATAGAGTTCAAGTGTATCGTGCTAGTTATAAATGGAATCATAAACTTTTCAATTTAGATGGTTTTTATAGAACAGGTCATTATCATTGGGGTTATGAAGGTGATTTCTTTGGATTATATCCTGAAGCAAATTATGGTCCTCAAATAGACACCTACAATGGGAATACTCCATTTGGTCTCGAAATGGAAGGAAAAAAAATATTTAGCGGTTTAAAATTAGCTTTTGGACCAGAACTTTGGTGGGGTGCCAATCCTGCTGTTTTATTAAAATATTCTAAAAAAATTAGCAAGTTCGATGTTACTGGAATTTTTCATGAAGATATAGCAAAACAAGGAATTACATCAAGTTCTTTTGCTGTTCCTCAACCTAAAACTAGACGATTTACATTGCAAGTAAATAGAAAATTTGGAAAATTAGGCATTGATTTAGGGGGTATTTGGGCTGGACAGCCTTTAAACGGAAGAGATTATCAAATATCTAGAGGTGAAGAAGGAAACGAACAAGTTTATAAACTTCAAATAGAATCTAAAGACAATTTTGGAGGAAAAGTTAAGTTTACATACTTAGGTGGTAAATTTAATTGGTACGGTCAAGCCGCTGCCATGGGATTAGTTGCCAATGGTGGAGCTGATTTAACTAAAACATTCACTGGATGGAGATTGAAAGATAGTGGAAGCGGTAATCAATATAATTTCTTAACTGGTTTTACATACAATCTTGGAAAATTGCAAATTGCTCCAAATTTCTTATGGCAAAAACCTATAGAAGGGCCTATTAGTACTACTGTTCCTGCACCAGGAAGACCAAGAAATATTTTAGATGATCCATTCGTAGTAAGAGCCAACAGAGAACAAGTAGCAGGTGAAATATTATTTACTTATGATCAAACTCCAGGAACTTGGATGTATGATTGGGATAATGACAGAACAGAAGATTCTAAATTTGCTGTAAGCGCAGGATTTGTTTATCGTCATTTGCCAACAACACAAGATGCTGCTATTGGTATTTTAGCAAATGGAAGAACAACTTTTGCATTTAATGGCGCTGCTCCAGCAACAGACTTGTGGGAAATGAATACAAGATTAGTTTCAAAACTGAGTAAAGACTTTGGTTTTATTGCAAATATTTATGGAGGTACAGCACAAGCAAATGGTAGTGATGCAAGAAAATTGAAACGATATGGTATGGATTTGAGAATGATTTACAACAAAGTTAAATTGATGTCATCTGTAAAAATAAACGATTGGGGACCTTATGATTATCACCGTGACTTTAATTTAACATATCCACTTCAATTAATGGCTGATATTTCCACCGAAATAGGAAAACCAGATTGGTTTGTTTTACCAGGAACAAAAATTGGTTTAAGAGGAACTTGGCGTTCACTTGATCAATATTCACCAAGATATAATCCAACTCAAATACTTGACCCAGCCGGAAATATTATTCCGGATCCAACTGCTATTGGTTTTGCAAATGGAAGTGAATGGGAAATTAGAACTTACATAATAATTAATATAGGAAACTAAAAATAAAATACTATGAAATCAAATTTTAAAATATTATTGTCCCTTTGGATGATTTTAATGATGGTCTCTGGTTGTGAAAATGACCCAAATGATTTTCAAACAGCAAATTATTCTAAAAACGGCGAAGTTTTTATTGATAACTTTAGTGCAGGTCTAAATTACGCTGCTTTTAGTAACACAGTTATTTCAGCCTTTCAAGTGGATAATGACGTGACTTACAACAATTCAAGCGCCTCTATGCGTATTGATGTACCCAATGTTAATGATCCTCTTGGTGCTTATGCTGGTGGTGCATTTTTTACCACTGTGGGTAGAGATTTGTCAGGTTATGATGCTTTAACTTTTTGGGCAAAAAGTTCTGTAGCAGCTACTTTAGATGTAGTGGGGTTTGGAATCGATTTAGGTGCCAATAAATATCCAGCTTCAATAAATGGTGTGAGTTTAACAACAACTTGGAGAAAATATATTATTCCAATTCCGGATGCTTCTAAATTAAAAATTGAAAAAGGAATGTTCTATTTTTCTGAAGGACCTGAAAATGGTAATGGGTATACTTTTTGGTTTGACGAAGTTAAATTTGAAAAATTAGGAACAATTGCACATGGGCAAGCTTCTATTTTTAATGGAACTAATAAAGTTGAAACGTCATTTATTGGAGTTACTTCAATTATAGATGGCCTTATTTCTACTTTTAATTTACCAAACGCAATAAATCAAGATGTAAATATTAGTCCTGCTTATTTACAATTCACTTCTTCTAATCCTTCTGTTGCTACAGTAGATGAAAATGGGCATGTAACAACTGTAGGTGCTGGAACAGCTGTAATAACGGCTAAACTTGGTGAACAAACAGCTGCTGGATCTTTAACTATTAATTCTGCAGGCATATTTACACCAGCACCACTTCCAACAGAAAATGCAGCCAATGTAATTTCCATATTTAGTGATAATTATACAAATATTCCTGTTGAATATTACAACGGATATTGGCAACCATATCAAACTACTCAATCTGCTGATTTTACAGTTGCTACCAACAATATATTAAATTATACTAACTTTAATTTTGTTGGTATTCAATTTAGTTCACCTACAATTAATGCTACTTCAATGACATTTTTACGTGTGAATTTGTATATGCCAAATGCAATAGCGCCAGGATCTATTTTTAAAGTTAAAGTAGTTGATTTTGGTGCTGACGGCGCTTTTGGTGGCGGAAATGATACCAGTGGAACAAGAACCTATACTAGCCCTACTTTAGTATCTCAAAATTGGATTAGCTTAGATATTCCTTTATCAAGTTTCTCAGGATTAACTAGCAAAAGTCATCTTGCACAAATAATATTTGAAGGCACAAATATTACTAATTTCTATGCAGATAATGTTTATTTCCACAATTAATTCAATTAAAATAAAAAAACAAATGAAAATATTAGTATTAAAAAAAATAGCGTTTTTGTCTATCATTGCGGTTTCTTTTAGTGGTTGCAATTCTGATGAAAAGCAAAATGTGAAATCAAGAAATTGGCAATTATCGTGGAGCGATGAATTTAATGGTGCTAGCGGTGAATTACCTGATGCGTCTAAATGGACTTATGATATTGGAAATAATGGTTGGGGTAATCAGGAATTACAAAATTATACCAATCGACCTGAAAATGTTTCTATGGACGGAAATGGTAATTTAGTCATTAAAGCAATTAAAGAAAATTTTGGCGGGTCTCAATATACTTCTGCCAGAATTAAAACAAAAGAATTATTTTCACAAACTTACGGACGCTTCGAAGCTCGTTTAATAACGCCATATGGCCAAGGTTTATGGCCTGCATTTTGGTTGCTTGGAGCTAATAATGACACTGTAACTTGGCCACAATGTGGTGAAATTGACATAATGGAATTACGAGGGCAACTCCCAAGTATTATCAATGGTACTATTCACGGGCCGGGATATTCAGGTGGAAATTCTATTTCTGGTTCATATTTTTTAGAAAATAATCGTTTTGATACAGACTATCATGTTTTTGCTGTAGAATGGGATGCTAATAAAATTGATTTTTTTGTTGACGGATTTTTATACAAAAGAATTGCAAAAAGTGATGTTCCAGGTGAATGGGTATACGACCATTCGTTCTTTATGATTTTAAATGTTGCGGTTGGTGGAAATTATCTTGGCAATCCAAATCCTGGCACGCCTTTCCCACAAAAAATGACTATAGATTACATTAGAGTTTACTCCGAAGCTACTAACTAATTAGTTTTAAGTATTGATTATTCCATTTAAGAATTGCGATGAATAAAAACCAAGATTTATATTTTGAAAAGGATATAACCAACCCCAAAAAATCGGTTTCGATGGAGATGGTTGTTATAGAAGGTGAACAGTATTATAAGATTATGAATAATGATAACATTCGCCCATTTTTCATGAGTATTGTGAGTGATTCCAACCATTGGATGTTTATATCAAGTAATGGTGGATTAACAGCTGGAAGAAAGAATGCTGAGTTTGCTCTTTTTCCCTATTATACTGATGATAAGATTACTGAGTTTGCTGATATAACAGGAAATAAATCTATTTTTCAAATTCATTTAGATGATAAAACCCTTTTATGGGAGCCTTTTTCAGAACGATTTAATGACAACTATAAATTAACTCGAAATCTATATAAAAATGAATACGGTAATAAAATCATTTTTGAAGAAATTCACCATGATTTAAAAATAACGTTCAGATATCAATGGAGTTCAAGCAATATTTATGGTTTTGTTAAAACATCTGAAATTATTAATGATTCAAAATCGGATTATTCTATTACACTTTTAGATGGTATTCAAAATGTGTTGCCAAATGGAGTAAGTAGTGATTTACAAGCAACAACTAGTAATTTAGTTGACGCTTATAAAAGAAACGAACTTCATTTAGAAAGTGGTTTAGGAATTTTTGCACTAAGTGCTATTATTGTAGATAAAGCCGAACCAAGTGAATCTTTAAAAGCCAATGTTGTATGGTCGTTAGGATTAGAAAAGCCAACTTATTTACTTTCATCATTACAACTTTCAGCTTTTAGAAAAGGACAACCAATACATCAAGAAACTGATGTTAAAGGTGAAAAAGGAGCCTATTTTGTATCTACAGATTTATATTTAGTTAAAAACTCAAAGAAGCGTTGGAATATAGTTGCCAATGTCAATCAAGATCAATCTCAAGTTATTCAATTAGCGGATACTATTTGTAATGATAAAGGATTAGAAGACAAAGTAGTTGAAGATATTGAATTAGGAAAACAAAATCTTATTACACTTAATGCTACCGCTGATGGATTGCAATTTACTGCTGATAAGCGCAAAGACACCCGCCATTTTGCCAACGTTTTATTCAACATTATGCGTGGAGGAATTTTTGACAATAATTATCAAATTGAGAAAAATGATTTTGTAAACTATATTTCTAAAGCTAATATTACAGTCTTTGAAAAACAATCCTCTTTTTTAACAAATTTACCTGATTTTTTTGAATATTCTCACTTACAACATTTAATAAACGAGAATAACGATGCCGATTTAATTCGACTTTGTACTGAATATTTACCTCTAAAATTTAGTCGAAGACACGGTGATCCAAGTCGACCTTGGAATAAATTTTCAATCAATACTAGAAGTGAAATTGATGGATCAAAAATATTAGATTATCAAGGAAATTGGCGTGATATATTTCAGAATTGGGAAGCATTAGCGTATGCCTATCCTGAATTTATTGATGGCATGATTCATAAGTTCTTGAATGCCTCTACTTTTGATGGATATAATCCTTATCGTGTTACAAAAGAAGGTTTTGATTGGGAAACAATTGAACCCGATAATCCATGGTCTTACATTGGGTATTGGGGTGACCACCAAATTATTTATTTATTAAAGTTTTTAGAGTTTATAGAAAAATACCAACCTGGTAAATTGAATTCTTATTTTGATAAAGAATGTTTTGTATATGCTGCAGTTCCGTATACTATAAAATCGTATAAAGATATTTTGCAAAATCCAAAGGACACCATTTTGTTTAACCATGAATGGGATGCTAAAATTAATAAGCGAAGAGACAATATTGGTGCCGATGGAGCCTTATTGCGAGATAACAACGATGAAATCTATCATGTTAATTTAATCGAAAAAATTCTTGCAACAGTATTAGCAAAAATGTCAAACTTCATTCCTGAAGCTGGCATTTGGATGAATACACAACGACCAGAATGGAACGATGCCAATAATGCTTTGGTTGGGAACGGAGTATCTATGGTTACTTTATATTATTTAAGAAGATTCTTGAAGTTCTTCCAACAATTATTAGAGAATTCAAATCAGGAAACTATAAAAATATCTAATGAGATGGTTGAGTTTTATCATGTCATTAGAGAAAGTCTTCTTGCTTTTCAACCATTACTTTCTGAACCAATAAGCAATCAAGATAGAAAGAAAATACTGGATGCATTAGGACACGCTGCTTCAGAATATCGTTATCAAGTATATAACAGTGGTTTTTGGGGAAAGAAAAGAACCCATTCAATGGATGGTTTAAAGAAATTTGTACAGGTCAGTATCAATTTCATTGAACATGCTATCAAAGCCAATCAAAGAGAAGATAAATTATATCATGCTTATAATTTAATGTCGATAGAAAATGATGGGGTTTCAATTTCCTATTTACCAGAAATGTTAGAAGGTCAAGTTGCTGTTTTAAGCTCAGGATTTTTAGATGGTAAAGAATCACTTCAGATTTTAGATGCATTAAGAAATAGTGCTCTTTACAGACCTGATCAAAACAGTTATATCTTATATCCAAATAAAAAACTATCAAAGTT
>JAYTGH010000043.1:0-2805 GCA_043733645.1 Flavobacterium sp.
AGGATTTTCGTTTCCTTAACAAAGGTAAATGTTTTTCCAGTTTCGGTTGTTAGGAAACGTTTAATTTGTTCCTGATTTTCAGAGGGTAAGATAGAGCAGGTAGCATAAACTAACTTACCTCCGGGTTTTACTATTTTAGAATAATTTTCTAAAACTTCAGCCTGTACTTTTTTGATGTTATCAATAAATTCAGGTTGCAATTTCCATTTAGCATCGGGATTTCTTTTTAAAACGCCCAAACCACTACAAGGCGCATCAATTAAGACTCTGTCGGCTTTTTCGTGGAGCTTTTTGATGACTTTTGTAGTGTCAATTATTCTGTATTCTATATTGAAAGCGCCGTTTCTTTTGGCTCTTAATTTCAATTGTTTTAGTTTGCTTTCGTATAAATCCATTGCAATTAATTGCCCTTTGTTTTGCATTAAAGAAGCCATGTGTAATGTTTTTCCGCCCGCGCCGGCACAAGTATCAACGACTCTCATTCCGGGTTGAACGTCTAGGAAAGCAGCTACTAATTGAGAAGAGGCATCTTGTACTTCGAACATTCCTTCTTTGAAAGCATCGGTTAAAAAAACATTTGCTCTTTCTTTCAAGACTAATGCATCGGGTTGGTCTTTCAGGAATTCAGTTTCAATATTTAAATCCATCAAAAGAGAATGAAGATTTTCCTTTGTTGTTTTTAAGGTATTTACCCGAAGAATAACTTTTGCAGGTTGGTTTTGTGCAGCAATTTCTTTGGTCCAAAGTTCTTCACCCAATTCTTTCACTCCCAATTCATCCATCCAATCCGGAATAGATTCACGCATTTTTCTAATTTTAGAAAGCTCGTCAAATTTTCCTTTAATTTTTCGTTCCGGAGTTCCTTCAAGTTGTTTCCAGTCAGGGATTGGGTAGCCTCGTAAAACAGCCCAAACGGCAAACATTCGCCATAAATCTTCTCGGTTGAAAGGTTCTCTTACTTCGGCAATTTCGGCGTATAATCTTTTCCAACGAACGACCTCATAGATAGTTTCGGCAACAAATTTTCGGTCGGAACTTCCCCAACGTTTGTCTTTTTTCAAAGCACGCGCAACTACTTTATCGGCATATTCTCCTTCATTGAAGATAGCATTTAAAGAGTCAATCGTGGTATAAACTAAATTTCGGTGTAATCGCATAGTGTAAAAAAATAAGCCCGCAAAGATATTCCTTTTTTGTTATTGTGACTCAAATTTAACTAGCTAATAATGGAATAGATTTTTTATTCTTTACATTTGATATTCTAAATATTATTTTCAAAATGAAAACGATTAAATTTAAAATTACTTTGATATTACTATTTGCTTTGTATTCGGTCTTTTCGCAACCATTTCAAATAGGGCATACCACTATTAATTTTACAGATTCTTCTCGAAGTAATAGAGTTATCGCAACTGAAATTTATTATCCTTCTGATATTGCGGGAGATAATGTTGCTATGACAACCTTGAGTACTGTTACTTTTCCGGTTTTGAGTTTTGGTCACGGATTTGTAATGACTTGGGATGCTTATCAAAACTATTGGAGCTTTTTAGTACCGAATGGCTATGTTATGGTTTTCCCAAAAACAGAAGGTTCACTTTCTCCATCGCATCTTGATTTTGCAAAAGATTTATCTTTTGTATTAGAGCAAATGACAGTTTTAGGGAATAATTCTTCATCTCTTTTTTACAATAAAATAAGCACTTTGAATGCAGTTATGGGGCATAGCATGGGCGGAGGAGCTTCTTTTTTAGCAGCTCAGTTAAATCCAAATATTAAAGCATTAATTAACTTTGCACCAGCAGAAACTACTCCTTCAGCTATTCTGGCATCGGCTTCTATTTCAATTCCTTCCTTAATTTTTTCCGGTGTAAATGATTGTGTAGCGCCTTCTAATACAAATCAAATTCCGATGTATAATGGATTAGCTAGTTCCTGCAAGACACTAATTAATATTATTGGAGGAAGTCATTGTCAAATGGCTAATAGTAATTTTTTATGTGGAGTTGGTGAGTCAACCTGTTCGCCACAGCCAACAATAACGAGAACGGTTCAACAGAATATCATCAATTTGTATATTTTACCTTGGTTAGATTTTCAATTGAAGGGAAATTGTTCTCAAGGAAATGCTTTTGACACCCATATACTAGTGGATAATACGATTACATTTCAAAAGAATTGTATTCAATGTTCTACTTTGGATGCAGATAATTTAGGTATCAATCAGATAAAAATTTTCCCAAATCCCGCAAAAGAGTACATCAATGTATCAGGTGGAGTAGTAGGGATGATGTACCATATTAAAATTTATGATATTTCGGCTAGACTTATTTTAACAAAAGAATTTATCTCTGAAACTACCTTAGAAACGTCAAATTTGTCAAAGGGAATTTATACTTATTCTATTCAAAATGAGGACAACAATAGTAGTATTGGCAAATTTTGTAAAGAGTAAAAAATCTAATTAATTCTTATCATTTCAAATTTCTCTGGAGCATGAAGTACCATTGGAAATTGTTCAATTTTTACCGAACTACTATCCAAGCCAAATCCTTTTTCTTCGGATAAACTTAGTTTTTTAAGTATAAAATAGCTGTTCATTATTATTTTTTCGAAGAAAGTCAAATCACTATCGTTGGATAAAAACTTTTCAGAAAGTACAAATTTAAAGTCACCAATGATGTTGTTTTTATTCAAAGATTCATAACGACTGGTAACGTCAACTTCACCATTTTGAACCATATCTCTAATTACTTCTTTGAACATTAGGTTGATTTTGGTTGGTTCTCTAAAGCCCAAATTAAA
>JAYTGH010000044.1:0-7736 GCA_043733645.1 Flavobacterium sp.
TTTCGGAAATTTCTCCAGCGGATTAAGTCTACTCCAAATCCCACCATTAGACCTAAAACAAGTCGAAGTCATAAAAGGTCCCGCTTCTACGCTTTATGGCGGTGGTGCCATTGCAGGAGCCATCAACTTTATTTCAAAAACACCAAATGAAAAACAAGAAAATATACTCTTCTTCAATCAATCCCACGTTGGGCAAACAAGCTTTGGTGCATATTCATCACAAAAAATAAAACGCATCGGTTATTCACTTTTAGTCATGCAAAACATAGAAAAATCTTTTGATGTTGATAACGATGATTTTTCAGAAATACCAAAATCAAACACGTTTACAATCGACCCACGCTTTTTCTACTATCCAACACAAAACAGCAATATAATGATTGGTAACAGCTTTACCACATCAAATCTAAAAGGCGGAGATATGCAAGTTATTGCTGGAAATCCAGATGCCAATCATACCTATTTTGAACAAAACAAAAGCGTGAGAAACACCACAACTTTAGAATTCAACAAAAAGACTGACAATAACAACAGTTTTAAATTCAAACAAAGTGTAAGTCTATATGACCGCAAAATAAACATACCCAACTATCAATTTTCAGGAATAAATACCAATTCTTTTACAGACGCTTCCTATGTTTGGAACAAGCAAAAACAAACTATAATCAGCGGAGTAAATCTACTTTATGACAACTTTAAAGAAAGAGAATTTTCCACACTAAATGCCAAATCATTTACTGCTGGACTTTATGTCCAACATACTTGGGACATTACTGAAAGCATCAAACTTGAAAACGGTTTACGTATAGATAATGCAAATTATTCTAATTCAAATTTTACAAAAAATCAAACCTTTATACTGCCAAGAGTTTCTGCCTTATTTAAAATCAACAGCAAATTTTCATCGAGGATTAGTGGCGGATTAGGTTACAAAATTCCAACCATTTTTACCGAGAAAACAGAAGAAAGACAATATCAAAATGTATTAGCACTCGATAGCGTAAAAGTAGAACAAAGCATTGGTACAACGGCCGACATAAACTTTAAAACAAAATTTGGCGATGAAATGTTTATCAGCATCAACCAAATGTTTTACCTAACACAAATCAATAAACCGCTTGTAATACAAGAAAATAATATAGGACAAAGCTATTTTGTAAATGCAAATCAACCCGTGATAAGTAAAGGATTTGAAACCAATATTAAATTTACAATCGAAGAAGACTTTAAAATATTCATCGGCTACACCTACACCGATGCAAAAGCCAAATACTTGCAAACCAATCAAACCTTACCACTATTACCAAAAAACAAAGTATTGTTTACTGTAGTATATGAGGAAGAAAAAAACTTTAAACTTGGTTTTGAAGGCTACTTTTCAGACCACCAATATCTTACCAATCAAACCAAAACACCAACCTACACCACTCTCGGCTTTATGGCACAAAAAACAATGTGGAAACATTTCGACTTCTTCATAAACTTTGAAAATCTCACAAACGTCAAACAATCAAATTATAAAAGAGTAGTAAACCAACCGAACACGAACCCAACATTCGACGAAATCTGGACACATACAGAAGGTTTTGTTTTTAATGCAGGGGTGAAAATAAAATTGTAGCCAAAGAATAATTGCTGCTGCAGAAAGAAATATTCAAACCGCAGAAAAGATACTGTTGACCGTTTTGAGGAAAGTGTAATTTCTTGACTGTAGTTTGATTTAATTATTCTTCTTTTTAAAAAAGACATTTTTTAATAAATAGTCGATTGCTTCTTTGTCAGTTACTAGTATTCTTTTTTTTGTTTTAGAAAGGGTAACTGAATTCATTTTTTTACCAACTAAAGTATATAGTCGTTCCAATTCCTTTTCAGGAAGATGGATGGCGATGTTATATACTTCTTCTGCTCTCATTGCAATTAGTCAATTAACAAATGTTATGAAACTGAGTCAAATGTATATGAGAATAAAAAATCATAAACCGGATTCCGTCGCATTTCATCGCATTCCGACGCATTCCGACGCATTTCATCGCATTTCATCGCATTCGACCGCATTCGACCGCTTTTACAACGCTCATTGGAATAGCGTTGATGAGCGTTGATTGGTTATTATAATTTAATTTGACTTTTTTTATAAAAAAGGTGAGTCAAATGTAGAGAAGTACAAAAAATGAAAATTAGGATTACGGAGCATTGTCGAGGATTATCGAGGATTGTGGAGGATTGTGGAGGATTCGTGAACATTATTACAACATCATCAGCGCTTCATCAACGCTCATGGCAATAGCGTTGATGAGCCACATGTGGCTTTTGTGTTAGCGTTGATGGATCGTTGACGGAGCGTTGATGAGCCACTCATAAATATACGACAAGCGTTGCAACGCTCTGCAACGGTAGCGTTGCAATTAGCGTTGATGAACGTTGATGAGCGTTGATGTGGTGTTTAAAAAAGAATTAAAAGAAGGATTTATAATAGAAGAGCGTTGCAACGGTTCTGCAATGGCAGCGTTGGTGAGCGGTTTTTTAAATAATGTTGTTATGGCTAATAACTTAATTAAATGTAGGGAGTTTCTTTAGATGATTGAATTCCTATCCTCTTTTTGTATTTATGCGGTGATTTTTATTTGTATTTGCGGCAAAAAAGCGGTGGTAATGTTAAATAATCGCCGCAAAATTTGTTGTTTGCGGTAAATAAGATTTATATTTACCGCAAAAATGCGGTAATATGTATATTCATCAAAGAAAAGATTGGATAAAATTCACTTGGGATGCTGAAGTAATTACGCCTTTACTAGGAGAAGTTAGGCATAGACAAGGTAAAATACTTGGCGTGATGCAAGGACTTGGCTTTCGACTGCAAGAGGAAACGGTGCTTAAAACATTGACTTTAGACGTAGTGAAGTCAAGTGAAATTGAAGGCGAGCAACTAAACCCCGAGCAAGTGCGTTCTTCTATTGCAAGACGATTAGGTATTGAAATAGCCGGAGCTGTTCCTGCGGAGCGCAATGTTGAAGGTGTTGTAGAAATGCTATTGGATGCTACGCAGTGCTATGATGATATACTAACTGATGACCGTTTGTTTGGATGGCATGCTGCACTTTTCCCTACTGGGCGAAGTGGCATGTATAAAATAAAGACGGCTGCCTGGCGCGATGATGCAATGCAAGTAACATCGGGACCTATGGGAAAGGAAGCTGTACATTTTGAAGCACCGAGTGCGGATAAAGTACCTGCAGAAATGGATTTATTTTTAGATTGGTTTAATTCCAGTCAAGATATTGATCCTGTGCTTAAAGCTGCTTTTGCTCATTTGTGGTTTGTAACGATACATCCTTTTGAAGATGGTAACGGCCGTATTACGCGAGCCATAACTGATATGCAATTGGCTCGTGCTGACCAAAGCAAACAACGGTTTTATTCGATGTCAGCACAAATACAGGCAGACCGAAATGCCTATTATGACATATTGGAAAGTACCCAAAAAGGAGATTTGAATATCACTCCATGGCTTGAATGGTTTCTTACTTGCTTGTTGCATTCGATGGCACAGACCGATGAAACCATATCCTTAACCTTAAAGCGTGCTCAGTTTTGGGAAACTCATCGTACTAAAGACTTTAACGCACGTCAACAAAAAATACTTCAATTGCTATTGGATGACTTATTTGGCAAACTAACTGTTTCTAAATATGCCAAAATAACAAAGGTATCTACTGATACTTCCCTTAGAGATATTCAAGATTTAATGAGTAAAGGGATTCTAGCCCAAGATGGTAGTGGAAGAAGTACTTCATATATGTTTGTTGCGTTTTAAATAAGTTCTTTGTAAACATTGGAAAATATAAACGAGGGTAAATTTTGATTAAAATTACCCTCGTTTTGTTGTCGAAGGTAAAAATTACTTTCGTTTGATAAAGTTAAAATTGCATAATAAACTTGTAAAATTGTCAATTACTATTATTTTCTTGACTGTACTATTTGTAGTTTGATTTAATGATTCTTCTTCTTAAAAAATACATTTTTTAGTAAATAGTCTATTGCTTCTTTGTCAGTTACTAGTATTCTCTTTTTTGTTTTAGAAAGGGTAAGTGAACTCATTTTTTCACCAAGTAAAGTATATAGTCGCTCCAATTCCTTTTCAGGAAGGTGGATAGCGATGTTATATACTTCTTCTGCTCTCATTACAATTATTCGACAAATGTTATAAAACTGCATTTTATCAATTTCTATTTGATGGATTTGCAGCTAATTATAAAAGTGAGTCAAATGTAAAAGAGTATAAAAAAGCTTAAACTGGATTGTACCGCTTTCTTCCGGATTATCCCGCTTTTTGCAACCCTCATTGCATTAGCGTTGATGAGCCACTCATAAATAAGCGATAAGCATTGCACCGCTATACATCGTTAGCGTTGCAATTAGCGTTGATGAACGTTGATGAGCGTTGATTTGGTGTTTAAAAAAGAATTAAAAGAAGGATTTTATGATAGTAGAGCGTTGCAACGGTATTGCAATGGCTACGTTGAAAAGACGTTGTTGTAGGATGATTTTTAAAAAGTCTTGAGGCAGCTATTTTGGTGAGGTTTATATGCTAAATCTATTTATTGCAACGTAACGCAAATTCCAATATGGTCGCTTAATTTTTTATCGTGATTCCAAGTTTCGATTATCACTTTTTTATTTTCGATAAAGTCTTTGCTCAGCACAATGTGATCTACATTGTTTTCAATTTCTGAGGTCAAGTTTTTCAGGTTTAATTTTTCAAAAGCCGCATTTAATTTATTTCTGGCATCGTGACTAGGACAAACTCTTCCTGAGAAAGAGGAACAAACGAAAACACTAATGGCTTAATAAGAAGATTTCTTCCAAAGGGAACTGACTTCAATAAAATAAGCGTAGAAAGGCTTAAACAAATTGAAAACAACCTAAATAACAGACCTCTGAAAGTCTTGGGCTTTAAAACTCCTAATCAAATCAGAAATGAGGAAATTTATAGAAGAAATAATATGATAGCTTCAGAAAAAACTAAATTTGTTTAATCATTAAAAACTAACAGTGTTGCGCTAGACCCTTGAACCCACCTCACATAAATGAAGACGTTTAAAGTTTTTTTGCTATTAAATTACAGTTGCTTTATCAGTATGGCATTTTTACATTGTATGAATCATGAAACTTATTTTAAAAATTGTATAACAGATACCTGTGTTTAACAGTTTACCTTGTGTATTGGTTAAATTTATTCACAACATAAACTGAAATAAAATGAAAAAAATGAAAAAAGTATTCAGCGTATTGACAATTGTAGGGCTTACAATTCTAACTTTGTCAAGCTTTACAAAAAGCAAAGCACCATCACCTTTAATGTGTGATTTGTGTGGAAAGGACAGCAAAACCCAACAATTACATACAGCCATGCAAAAATTGTGGGCAGACCACATGATTTGGACTTATGCAACCGTTGATGCATTCTACCATAACCCTAAAGCCTTGCAACCATCATTAGACAGACTATTACAAAACCAAAAAGATATTGGTGCTGCAATTGTACCTTATTACGGGCAAGCAGCTGGCGACAAGTTAGCTGCACTTTTAACAACACATATAAACCAAGCTATACCTGTGCTTACTGCTGCAAGAAACAATGACAAAGCTGGTTTGGATAAAGCCCTTGCCGATTGGTATGCCAATGCTAAGGAAATTGCAAATTTTCTTACCTCTGCAAATCCAAAAAATTGGCCGGCTACAGCTACTGAACCAATGATGAAAACACACATAGACCAAACTACTGCTTATGCAGTCGATTTATTAAAAGATGATTATCCAAATGCAATTAAAAAATTTGATAAAGCCCGACAACACATGGCAGAGATGGGAACCATACTTGCAAGTGGTATCATTAAACAATACCCGAGCAAATTTGTAAAAGCTAAAAAAAAATAAAAGGATAGCTAAAAATGCATCCCGAACTAAGTACATTCAAAATTAAAACACCATGCAACAACATCATGTAAGAATAAAATCAATTGATAAAATCACACATGATGTGTTGCAAATTATTACCGAAAAACCACCAAAGTTTAATTTCAATCCTGGACAAGCAACCGAAGTTTCCATAAACAAAAAAGAATGGGAAAATGAAAAACGACCTTTCACTTTTACTTGCCTTCCTGAAAATAATTTTCTACAGTTTACTATCAAAACATATCCCTCTCACAAAGGAGTTACCAATGAATTGCTGAATCTCAATATAAATGATGAATTGATTTTGCATGATGTCTTTGGCGATATTGGTTACAAAGGCGAAGGAATATTTATTGCAGGTGGTGCAGGGGTTACACCCTTCATTTCTATCTTCCGTTACCTTCAATCTAAAAATGAAATAGGAAATAATAAACTCATCTTTGCCAACAAAACCAAAGCCGACATCATACTCGAGCAGGAATTTAAAAATTTGTTAGGTAAAAATTTCATAAACATTTTATCAGATGAAAAAACGGAAGAATATGCTAACGGACAAATCACAGAAGATTTTCTGAAAACACATATTACCGACTTAAACAAAGTATTTTATATTTGCGGTCCACCGCCAATGATGGAAGCTATAGAAAAACAATTAGTCAATCTGCAAGTGGATAAAAAATTAATTGTCAAAGAAGCATTTTAAAATTTATGGAAACAGAACAGGAACTTAATGCCAAAATTTTAAAAATCACAATGAACATTCAGGAAAAGTATTCTGAATTATCCAAATACATTTCAGAAATGCCTGTTAAAACTTCAGATACAAAAAGCCCCGAATCGCATATTGACAATTTAAGATCATATTATAATTCGCTTACTTCTTTAGTAGCAAATTATGTTCATGAACATAAATAATTATATCGCATTGAGTGCCACCGCAATTTACAAGCACAAGCAGCAGTGCTACGAATACAACATACTAACTTTCATCGACAACGCCTTGTAGGTAAATAGCCTTGAACAAACAGTATGCTAACTTAAATGACACATCTTAGATACATCTTTGCAACAGCAGCAGCGTATAACACCCGTTTCTCGCAACCTGCCGGCTGGCTGGTTGCGAATTTTGTTTTAAGTTCACGTTCACGTTTCGCAAGAATTTTTATCTTTAACGGAAAATAAAAAGTTCCGAAGTTCGCAACTGACGAAATGCGGAACGTTGGCAGTAATGCTTCCGCAGACTCAAGAATAAAGAAATATGGGACTGACTGACATAAAGAAAGAACTTAAAAAACTCGACAAGGACAAACTCATTGACCTCGTAGCCGACTTGTATAAAAAGAACAAATCAGTTAAAGAGTTTTTCGACTTTTAGGTAAACCCCAACGAGAGAGAATTTTTCGAGAAATACCGTGACAAACTTTTTGAAGCGTTTTATCCAAAGCGTGGTTACAATTATAAACTCAAAGACGGGAAACAAGCAATCAGCGACTTCAAAAAACTGGGAACTTCGGCTGACCTACTAGCTGACCTAATGCTTTTTTACGTTGAGACAGGAGTAAAATTTACAAATGACTATGGGTGACCAATCGGAAATAGATACGCCTCCAGTAAAGATTTTGGGCTCAGAAAAGTGTAATTTCATTGTAAAATCGTGTACGTTTTCGTGTGCTGTACGTGAAAGTAGTAAAATTGTAGACATAAAAAAAACGGATTGTGTACACAATCCGTTTGATTTCAAAGCTTTAACTTAGTAGCGGGAACAGGACTCGAACCTG
>JAYTGH010000045.1:0-7731 GCA_043733645.1 Flavobacterium sp.
TATAAGCATTAAATTAAATTAATTATTATATAAGTTTAAAACTTTAAGATAAAGTCTAAATTACAAAGCCGAAGAAAATTCGTCTAAATAAGTAATTTATCTATAAAGTGTAAATAAATCCGTTGAAATACATTTTTTTTATCTTAGTAAGTATTTTATCGTTAAATACAAATGTCATTCTTTTATCTAAAAAAAAGTTACACCATTTTAATTGTTTATTACATAGTTTAAAGATGAAATAGAAAACCTCTTTCAATTATTTTATAAGAAACAATATTATTCATTTTATCGATTAAACACTAATAAAATCGATAAAATACACTATTTAACTTATTAATAATGAAGTATTCTTATATTTTAAACTATACGTAATCACTATTTTAATTTTTATGTATAAAAAAACCTCTCCGTTTCCGAAGAGGTTTTTAATTAAAAATTAAATATCCTAATCTATTATCTATTTTTTAATTACTCTTTGAGTTTTGACTTCTATGCCTTGCGTAATGATAACATTATAAATTCCAGAAGGATAATTGTTACCTAATTCAAAAGTATCTAAATCAGACATTCTTATTGAACTTGAATCAATTAATTTGCCTAACATATCATAAACATTAATCTGAACATCTTCTGTACTTTCAGTTGTGATATCCAATTTGAAGTTATTAGCAAAAGGGTTTGGATAAACTTTCACACCAATACCGCTTTTGATATTAGATTGTTTTGCTACTGGTAGTGAACAATCTCCCGGTAAAGGTGTATTATCTGTACAACCTGCTACGGCATCTATTGAACCCACACTTGCAGAATCAAGGACATTATTTATATAACTTCCAAAAGTATAAGTACTTTGATTATCTGCTCCTGTGTAAACAGCTCCAATAATTGATTTTGTATCATATTTAACCGAAACTACATAAGTAGCTCCGGGAGTTGCTCCAGTCACAACATATTTAGCTTCAGTATTCCCATTTAGCATGCTTCCCGCAAAACTAACACCACCACAAGAGCTTGTAGTTAAACGAACTTGTTGCACATTCTGAATAGTAAACAGTTTATTTAAATCACCATCATTGGATTGTTTTACATTTATTGTAAAACTACTTGAAGGAGCTACAACACTTGCATAATAGAAGAACACACCTGGCACAGCATTATTTATTTTACGACCAGTAAGCTTTGTACAAGCATTCGTCAAACCTGTTGCTGTTCCCGTTACATAATTACAACAAGTAGTTTGTGTTGGAAATATATGGCTAATAATACATGATCCAACTGTAAAAGTAGCTTGACAAGTACTTGTTAATGGTACACACGAACTAGTATAAGTAAAAGTAACCGTTTTTGAATCTCCACATGCTAAAGGTGCTCCAGTACTATTATTTGTTAATGAGCCATTACATCCTCCACTACCAAAAGCAGTTGCTAACCATGTTGCATAAGCTGCATCAACAGCTGCTTGAGTTTGACCACCAGCTATTGATTGATTCGTTGGACAAGTCAAAACAACTGCTGGCGAATTAGGAACTATAAATGTTGCCTGACAAGTTGATGTTAATGGTGCACACGAACTAGTATAAGTAAAAGTAACCGTTTTTGAACCTCCACAGGCTGATGGAGCTCCAGTACTATTGTTTGTTAAATTACCATTACAACCACCATTCCCAGTTGCTGTTGCTAACCAAGCTGCGTATGCTGCATCTACTGCCGCTTGTGTTTGGCAAGCTGTAGTTGTTGTATTTGATGGACATGTCAAAGTTACTGCCGATGCATTAGGAACCGTAAATGTTGCTTGACAAGTTGATGTTAATGGTGCACATGTACTAGTATAAGTAAAAGTAACCGTTGCTGAACCACCGCAAGCTGGTGGTGCACCTTGACTGTTATTTGTTAAAGAACCATTACAACCACCACTCCCTATTGCTGTTGCCAACCATGCTGCATAAGCACTATTAACAGCTGCTTGTGTCTGACAAGCTGTAGCTGTTGTATTTGTTGGACAAGTCAACACTACTGTTGGTGGGGCTGGTACTGTAAAAGTATTTGTGCAAGATTGTGATTGCCCGCAATCATCTACAACTGTCCATGTAACATCTCTACTGCCGCCACATCTGTCTGGAGCAGTTGGATTTGCAGGCACCCTACTTTGTAAAGTTGCATTGGTTCCTCCAGAAAAACTAAATGTAGTTAACCATGTATTGAATGCTGAGTTAATTGCATCTTGAGAAAGGCATGCTGCCGTTGTCGTTGTTGTTGGACAATTTAATATAATTTCTTTTAAAGCCGGTTGCGTAATTGTTTGTGAAGTAGTAGTAGTACATCCTTCTGCAGATTCTACATTAACTATGTATGTAATTCCAGCTTCACTCCCCGGAAGACCCGGGAAAACACCTGTTGAATTCGATGGCCCACTTGGTAAAAGGGTATAGGTGTATGAACCAGCATTAGAAAATGAACCAATTGCTGTTAGAGTCGAAGTCTGACCAAAACACAATATAGGTGAATAAGACGAAGTAGCTTCGACTTTAGAAATAGATACTGATTTAGAACAACTACAAACTGTAGCAGGACTACTTTGATTGTTTATTACATTCAATAAAAGATTGAATTCAGAAACATTGGTACCAGGAAAAACTTGTAATGTTTGTGTAGAAATATTTGTACCAGGATTAAATCCACTCCAAACTACAGGACTCATGGATCTAATAAAAGCCCCTGAAGTGTTTGATCCGAATGAATAGGTTAATGAGACCCCTGCTCCACTTCGTGCCACTTGGACGATAATTGTAATATCCCCTGATGTATCTAGAGGATTTGCTACCGCGCAAGCTTCAAGAGGGCCAACAAGATTACAAGATGGTACCAGTGTAACTTGAGCTGAAATTCTTTGTGAAAAGAATCCAGTACATAGTAAAAAAACGAATAGACAACAACAATATAATTTATTGTGTCTAGTTTGAACATTTAATAAAATTGAATTTTTCATGTGTTAATATTTTAAATTTTTAAATTAATTATTACCTATTGATACTGATTTTGTACAAGAACACGTTTTACTAGAAGCAGTTCTTGATTGCGGTGGGTTAATAATTGTTAGCTTAATATTAAATTCCCCGTTTTTATTCCCGGGTTTTATTGTCATATTTGGCAAACCATTTGAAGTGACAAAAGTCGCAGCGGAATTGTTTGACTTAAACTCCCATCTATAAACCGTTCCAGGAACAGCTTTATATACTTCGGAATTAATGACAAAATCCTGACCTCCGTCTCTAGATCTGAGGGATTCTAAAATACCGGTTAAATTGCAGGCCGGTTGTTGAGCAAATAAGAAATTTGTGAATAGAAAAAATAAAACAAGCATAGAGAAACTTGCAATAATACTTTTCCTTTTAGTAGCTTTTTTAATGGAATTTGTCTCGTTTAGTAAGTAATTCAAACGAGTAGAATCCATTTTTAATCCATTTTCTTCTACAGATAAACTGTAATCTCGAATAGTAAAGTATTCGAGAAAATACTTTTTTTCATAATGGTTGTGTATTTAAGTTACAACCACATCATGAACAGGTTTAATTTAGCATTTTTAGGGATAACATATAAGAGAATCAACTCTTATTCAAAATGTTAGAAAATGAGTGACAAGCTTTTTTTAAAAAGCCTATCAAATTTATACACATAATACACAAAATGTTAAAAAAGACATAATTATTGTATAAACTACTTAATTTCATCGACGAAATGCACTATTTAACAAAAAAATGTGTTTCGTCAATAAAAAAATAGATAAAATGGCATGAGTGAAATTTGTAAAAATGAAAAAAATAAGTCAAAAATTAATTATAAATCTAACCTATAAGTTCTTCTTTTTCTAAAAGTAACTGGGTCGAAATGCTTCCACATATTATGTATTGCATGATTATCTTCTAACTCTGGAGTTCTGATACAGTTTTGAATTCCTTTTTCTTTAAAAGTGGTATAGTATTCATTAAAAATTATTGCAGTAACTCCTTTGCTTTGGTATTCTGGGTCGATACCTATTAAATAAAAAAGTACATCCTTGCTTTCCTTTTTTGCTTTAAGCAAATGATAAAATCCAAATGGAAATAATTTCCCTTTTGCTTTTTGTAATGCTTCCGAAAAACTTGGCATCACAATACTAAAAGCAACCATATTATCGTCTTTATCCATCACGAATTTGATATATTCTGGATTGATAAAGCTTATGTATTTTTTCTTGAAATATTCTTTTTGAACATCGGTAATCGCAACAAAAGAAGACAAGCTCGCATAGGAAGCATTGAATAAATCGAACATCTTATTTACATAAGGCAGTATGTCTTTTGTGTTGGTAAAATTAAGTGCTGTAAGTTGGTAGCGCCTTTTTACCAAATCGTTAGGCTTTACAAAAAACTCTGTTTTAACATTAGTAAAAGGGAATTTATTTTCGAGATATTCCTTCTCTTTTAGGTACCCTAATTGCTCTAAATGTTTTGAGTAATAAGGATAGTTATACCAAGTAATCATTGAACCTATTTCATCAAAACCATCGGTTAAAACACCAACTTTATCTAGATTTGAAAAACCCATTGGACCTTCCACATATTCTAAATTGTTTTTTCTGCCTAATTCGTAGACTTTCTCCAACAATGCTTTGGTAACTTCTATATCATCGATAACATCCCACCAACCAAAACGCACTTTTTTCTTTTGTTGGTCATTAACTTCATCCCAATTGATAATAGCAGAAATTCTACCCACAACTTTATTGTCTTGGTAGGCCAAATAGAAATTCGCTTCCGCAGATGTAAACGCCGGGTTTGTAGTTTTGTCAAAGGTATCCAACTCGTCATTGATTAACGGAGGAACCCAATAGGGATGGTTTTTATATAAATCAAACGGAAAATTAACAAATGCTTTGAGTAGCTTTTTCGAATTGGCTTCAACTATGGTAATCATTATTTGGTCTTTTCTAATTCTACTTCGTCTTTACGTTTTTTACCTTTTTCGGCTTTCGATTTTTTGTCTTTCTTAGCTTTCTTTTCGCCTTTTACTCTTTTATAGCTAGTTTCATAATTACTATCAAAGCGCCAAGCCATTCCAACATTTGCCAAAAGCAACGATGGGGTTTCTTTCACATTTTTACTAAAGGAAGCATCTAATTGAATGTTTTCGCGAACCAAATAAGCAGCACCAAGCCTGAAAACAGTATCGGCATAATAATCACTTTTATATCCTTGGAATTCCAAAAAACCTGACCAACGCATATTAAATCCTCTTGTCATTGTTGATATGATTCCCAAAGATGGATAATCAGTCATATACTTATCGGCTATGAAGTTGTTGACCCAAACCCATTTACTTCCAAAATGATGCTGGGTTATGACCATTACTTTGGGACTTACGGATCTATCTGTTGGAAACGTAAACGGGTTATTTCCAATATTAAAATTAATACCGGCATAAACCGCAACAGCAGGAATAAATTGGCTCCATTTGAAACTGTGATTCGCTTTCCAACTATATACATTAGGCTTATCTTCTTTTATAAAAGGATCATAAACTAAATATTTTGCACCAACGGTGATTTGCTTGAATCCGCCGCGTGTATCATTAACTAAAGGCGCCTGATACCAATCATATTGGTATTGTGTGTTTAGACAAAACTCAAATTGATCAAAAAAGGCTCCATATCTTGCATCGAATTCTGTTCCGAAACCATTGGCTTCATAGTTCAATATATTATGTTTTTCTCTGATGCCATAGAGTCCAACTTCTGCCTGAATTACTGTTTTCCCAACCGAATAAGCCGACATTGATTCGCCCGGTCTATTGGAATTAATAATATCTGTATATTGCGCATATTGAGTAGCCGAAATCAACAAAAAACCTACGGAAAGCACTCTTTTTAAATTCATCATACATCAAGAAATTTAAGCATTACAACTTAGTCTTTCAAAAGTAGTATATTTTATTTAATATGGTAAATTTTATCGCAACAATACAAGATTGCATGGTAAAGTAACTATGTCTCTGCTTGGTAACAAAGAGGAATATGAAAGGTATCAAATACGACATAAATACGACACAACTACGACACAACCACGACACAAATACGGTATAACTATATTCGATATAGCAATTTAAATACCATTGATAATAGAGTACCGACGCTTTTTCGTCATTAGTCCCTGCAATTGAATTGTTATAATCATGGAAGGCGGCAGGATAGTATGCCGTTTGATTTTGATATAAAGTTGCGTTACTCATTATATTTATCATTTATTTAAGAAGCTAAAGCGAAATTTAAATTGTGGAATTTACTATTTTTGACGAAAATTATTTTTTCAATGGAAACTGCATCTTTTCAGGGACTTTTAGACACTATTTTATTCCTTATCATTTTCTACTACGTAGTGAAGTTTTTAGCGCGTTTATTTTTACCTGTCATAGCCAAAAAAGTAGTTGAAAAGGCTTCACAACAATTTCAGCAACAGCAACAAAATCATCAAAACCAAAATACTACTCAAAATCAAACCACAGAAAAACCAAAAGAGAAAAAAATCGTTGGCGACTACGTTGATTTTGAAGAAATAGAATGAGTTAGTGATTAGTGTTCTGTTTTTTTTAACTCTTAATAATAAACTATTAACCAAATTTCATGAAGCAACTTCAGAAGTTATATCCGCATTTATTAGCCATCATTGGTTTTATCGTTATCTCGTTAGTTTACTTCTATCCTGTCATTCAAGGTAAAAAAATATACCAGTCCGATATTGCAAAATACACTGGTATGGCAAAAGAACAAATCGATTTCAGAGCCGAAAATCATACCGAACCTTATTGGACGAATTCTTCTTTTGGAGGTATGCCAACGTATCAGTCGGGAGCAAACTATCCGAATGATTATATTGGAATGCTGGACAATGCTATTCGATTTTTACCTCGTCCGGCGGATTATTTATTCCTCTACTTTTTAGGATTTTATGCTTTGATGTTAGTCTTTAGGGTTGATCCGTTGAAAGCCTTTTTTGGAGCATTAGCTTTTGGCTTATCCACTTATCTGATTGTCATTCTTGGCGTTGGGCATAATGCCAAAGCACATGCTATTGGTTATATGCCTTTTTTGGTCGCTGGTTTTATTTTAGTATTTAGAAAGAGATATTTGCATGGCGGAATTCTAACTATGCTTGCCGTTGCGCTTGAAATTACCGCGAATCACTTTCAAATGACGTACTATTTGTTAATGCTTTTGATAGTGATGGGATTCTTTTTTGTATACCAACTTTATCAGGAAAAGGATTTAAAATCATTGCCGAAAATCTTAGGAACATTTGCCGTTGCCATCATCCTTGCAGTTGGTGTTAATGCCACTAGTTTGATGGCAACAAAAGAATACACCGATTTTAGTACACGGGGAAAAAGTGAACTGACTTTCAACACCGATGGTACTAAAAAAGAGGCCAACATTGCTATGGATAGGGATTATATCACTGAATACAGTTATGGTATTGCGGAGAGTCTGAACTTGTTTTCACCGAGATTATTTGGTGGTGGGAATAATCAAAAATTAGGTGAAGATTCCCATGTTTATAATTTCATGCTCAACTATGGCGCATCGCCGGAAGAAGCACATCAACTTACCGATAATTATGCGGTTACTTATTGGGGTGACCAGCCACAGGTTGCTGCTCCTGCTTATATTGGCGCTGTGGTGTTCTTCCTTTTTGTATTGGC
>JAYTGH010000046.1:0-18975 GCA_043733645.1 Flavobacterium sp.
ACTTCTTGACGAATTGGCGTTGTTGCTGCGTTATCGAGGTATATTTTTTTCATTTTACTTTGTACAGTTCGACCTAAGGGTCTCGAGTTGCAAATATAAAAGTACTGTTCTTAATTAAATGATAAAAGGCAAAATTTAATACTATAAAAAACTTATTTTTGCTTAAAAATTATACTATTCCGATGAAAAGAATTTTATGTATACTCACATTGTTACTCATTATTACTGCTTGTGACGATGGGAATCTAACCGTTGATGCTATTGATTTTTCTGATGTAGCTGTTCAGAAATGTTCTGAAAAAGACGTGTATTATAAAGTAAAAAATGCTGAAATGCTCTTTATTGAAATTCCGGCAGCAACATTTATAGAAGATCAAACCTTGACTGACACAATTGAAGTTCCTATAAATTCAACCAATAAAGTAACTTACAGAAAATATGACAATACAGTAAGTGCATCCAACATTTGCCCAACAGTTCCCGATGCCACACCTAATTTAAAAGAAGAATGGCATGCCACTTCGGGAATAATTCAAATTACTTCTACTGCAATTAAGTCAACGAATACAACTGAGAATTCCACCCGAATTACCGGTTACACCTATAACATTGTTTTTAAAAATATAACGTTTCAAAAGCCAACTGGTCCGCAAGTATATGAAACTTTTGTTTTTGGAAATTATTCAAAAACAATTGATCCGTTAGCCTTTGGGTTTGATCATGAACTTGCTAAATGTACCTCTAGTACAAAAATTTATGATAGTCTTGGTAGTGTGGTTTTTACATTAGATGTGGGTGCTGATTATACTACATTATTTGCGAGTGAAGTAACAACAACTCCAAGAACTGCATTGATTAACACTACTCATAAATTATCGTATCGATTATATTCTACTCCAATAACTGATGTATTATTTTGTGCTGGAACTATTCCAACACCAACGCAACAATGGGACGCCAAAGATGGAATTGCAGCTACTAACGGAATAATTGAAGTAACAACGGCAACTTTAGCCGGTCAATTTCAACACACTATTCGTTTGAAAAAAGTTACTTTAAAACAAGGAAATAGTGATTTTTTATTAGGCGATGATTATCTTTTTGGAACTTTGATAACACCATAATTTTACTATAATAATCATGCCAACTGACTGTATTAGCTATCAAAAATCAGGATATTTCGCTAAATTAATTGTAGATTATTTAGATGAAAAGCCCGAATTGAAATCGATGTACAATCGCTTCCCCACTCTGGAAAACTTTAAAAGTCAACTGGAAGAAAAGGCACAAAACTATCCGATAAAAAATAGAGAAAGTTTGGTCGCAGCTCTTGAAAACCAATACAACGGTTTTCAGGTTTCAGAAGCTACAAAAGCTACTATTTCACTCTTATCCAATCCAAAAACGTTTACTGTTACAACAGGACATCAACTGAATTTGTTCTCTGGTCCATTGTATTTTTTATACAAAATTGTTTCTACAATCAATCTCTGTGCAACACTAAAAAAAGAATATCCAGCTTATGATTTTGTTCCAATTTATTGGATGGCAACAGAAGATCATGATTTTGAAGAAATCAATCATTTCAATTTTAAAAATGTAAAAATCAACTGGAATAAGGAAAGTCTTGGTCCGGTTGGTAGACTTTCCACAGAAGGATTAGCAGCTGTTTTAGAAGTTTTTACAGCAGAATTAGGTATTGGTGAAAACGCTGCCTATTTAAAAGAACTTTTCGAAAATAGTTATCTAAAACATAATAACCTTGCTGATGCGACACGGTTTTTGGCTAACGAATTGTTTGGCAACAAAGGTTTGGTTGTTCTTGATGGAGATGATAAAACTCTAAAGCAATTATTTGTTCCTTTTGTTAAAAATGAATTAACAAATCAGACGTCTTTCCAAAAGGTTACAGAAACCAATTCATTACTTCAAGTTTCGTATGATATCCAAGTAAATCCACGAGAAATCAATCTTTTTTATATTGAAGATAACCTAAGAGAACGAATTGTATTTGAAAATAATCTTTTTAAAGTTAATAATACCAAGCTTGTTTTTTCAGAAAAAGAAATTTTAGAATTAGTAGAAAATCAACCTGAAAAATTTAGTCCAAATGTTATTCTTCGACCTTTGTATGAAGAAATCATTTTGCCCAATTTATGCTACATTGGCGGTGGCGGAGAAATCAGCTATTGGCTGCAATTGCAATCTACATTTGAAGCTAACAAGGTAACTTTTCCAATACTTTTGGTGCGCAATTCTGCTTTATTAGCGATGGAAAAACAACTCAAAAAAGCAGACAAATTAAACGGTAGTTGGGCAGATTTATTCAGTAATCAGCAGGAGTTGTTTACCAAAAAAACAAAAGAATTTTCCAAATTTAACCTAGATTTTTCAGAGCAAAAAGAACATTTGAAACAACAGTTTGAAAAGTTACTATTAATCGCCAATCAAACGGACAAATCATTCATTGGCGCAGTAAAAGCACAACAAACTAAGCAAATAAAAGGCTTAGAGAATTTAGAAAAACGTTTGTTGAAAGCTGAAAAAAGAGTATACGCCGAAAAACTGGAACAAATCATTCTGCTTCAAAACGAGTTGTTTCCTAATCAGGGATTGCAAGAACGAAAAGCAAATTTCTCTGAATTCTATTTGGATGTAAATGGTAAACTTTTAGAGAAACTATTTCAGGAACTAAAGCCATTAGAGTCTAATTTCACCATAATTACGCTTTAATTCCAAAAAGTTTTCAACACGAAAACGTTTTCGGCAGTGGTGATTTTACAATAAAACTTTATTTTTGTTAACTTTATGTAAATTTATTTAAAATCAAACCATTATGAAAAAACAATTACTCTTACTTATTGCCGTATTCTTTTCCACACAATTTAATTATAGTCAGGTAATTTCAATGATTGGAATTAACAGCCCTTCTGGAAGTTGGAGTGTGGATACTGATATGAATACAACTGACAATATTACCTATACCTTAAACAATGCGACTATAACCACTGCAACTGCATCTGATCCAAACTCAGGTTTGAAATTCAGACAAGGACACGATTGGACGATTAACTGGGGTTCAGCAACCTTTCCTTCAGGTACTGGAACGCAAGGTGGTCCGAATATCATGACAACAGCAGGAACCTATGATATTACTTTTAACAGAGTTAATGGGACATATACTTTTATTCCAACTGGTTTTACGAGTATAGGTATTTGGGGTCCGGCAGTAGATTCTATAAATGGTTTCGGTGGTCCAGATGTAAAAATGGCAACTACAGATGGAATCACTTATACACTTTCAGGATTTATTTTCAGTAGCGGAACAGCCTATTTCCGTTTTAACAACGACGGTCTTAACACATTGGGAAGTGTCGCTTTTCCAACAGGAACTGCTGTCCATGGAGGCCCAACAATTCAAGTGACAGGTGGCGAATGGTTCGTAACCTTTAATAAAAATACTGGGGCATATAGTTTTGCCTATCCGAGTGTTGGAATTTTGGGAACTTCTTTAAATGGTTTTACTTCCGCGGATACTGATTTGTACACAACAGATGGATTCAATTATACTATTTCTAATTTAGTTTTAACTGACGGACTAGTTAAATTCAGAAAAGACAATGCTTGGACAATTAATTG
This sequence comes from Flavobacterium sp., assembly GCA_043733645.1. GTDB lineage: Bacteria > Bacteroidota > Bacteroidia > Flavobacteriales > Flavobacteriaceae > Flavobacterium. The sequence continues at coordinate 3,640 of JAYTGH010000046.1, forward strand.
GGGAGCTACAGGATTTCCTACCGGAACCGGAACCCAAAATGGACCAGATATTCCTGTGACGGCTGGAACATACAACATCTCTTTCGAAAAGAGTAGTGGAAATTATTCGTTTGCAAACACATTATCAAACCATGAGAGTTCTATTTCCGAAATAAAAATCTATCCAAATCCAACAAACAATATTTGGAACCTGTCACACACAACAACTATTGACAGCGTTGAACTTTTTGATGTGACTGGTAAAACTATTCAAAGTTTTGAACCAAAGGCTTCTCAATTCGAATTGGATGGAAGCGAGTTGATTCAAGGTGTATATTTTGTAAAAATTAAATCAGGTTCAGATTTTGCAGTGCAAAAAATTATCAAGAATTGATAGTCGTTCTGTTTTTAATAATGGTTTAAAAAGTTTACTTTTGCACCAAAATTAAAATAAAACAAAAATGGCAACGAATAGAACATTTACAATGATTAAGCCTGATGGTGTTGAAAACGGACACATCGGTGGAATTTTAAATATGATTACTGAAGGTGGTTTCAGAATTGTAGCAATGAAATTAACGCAATTAACAGTAGCTGATGCAAAAGCATTCTACGCTGTTCACGCTGAAAGACCTTTCTACGGAGAATTAGTAGAATTTATGACACGTGGACCAATCGTAGCAGCCATTTTGGAAAAAGATAATGCTGTTGAAGATTTCAGAGCTTTAATCGGAGCTACAAATCCAGCACAAGCTGCTGAAGGAACTATCCGTAAAAAATATGCAACTTCAGTTGGTGAAAATGCAGTTCACGGTTCTGATAGCGATGAAAATGCAGCCATTGAAGGTGTTTTTCACTTTGCAGGAAGAGAGCAGTTTTAATCAAAGAAACATGTGACAAAAAAAATCCCATTTCTTTAGAAATGGGATTTTTTATTTTTATAAAGTCCTAGCTTTAAAAATCTTTATCAGTTCATTACCTTTTTGAGTTTGTCCAATAGATACTAATGATTGACCGTATCTATAATAATAAACCGGCTCCAAGTCTTTAGTAATGGCAAACAATTCACCATACCATTTGGCAGCACTTTCCATATCACCTTCAAAAAAGTTTCTGTCTGCAACTTTTGTGAGCATGACAACCGATTTGTATCCTTTGTCCATGATTCTTTCATAAGTTCCAACAACATCAATATTAATAAAATCCTTTTTTGGTTCCTCTTTAACAGTTTTTTTTGGTGCTGTTTTGGTAATTAAATTAGGGTTAATCGGCACGTGTGTAATTGTTAAACTATTAGTTACGGAAGGTTTTTGATTAGTTGTTTCTACTGCAACATCTTTTGCTTTGGCATATTTTGGAGTTATAATCCTAATATTGTTCTTCCCTAAATCTTTTGGAGTAATCATATCTAAGTTAGAAACTTCATAAGTTCTAACACTACCTCCGAAGTTCATGTTTATTCTTTCTTCGACATGATAAGATACAACAGCGAGATCATTTTTGGACGCCATGTCCGGTAGATTTTTTGTGTTGCTTTGAGCAAAACAGCTATAAGAAAAGACACTTCCTACTGCTACAAAAAAATGGGCATAATTTTTCATACACTTGCAATTAAGATGGTCAAGTAACTGTTTACATTTTAGGGTAAGACAAATTTATGCAGACTGTTGATTTATGAAGTATTTTACCTATACATAACTCAAATAATCGACGAAATATACTTTTATTTAACATTTCGTCGTAAAAAAACAAGGTTTTCAACAAAAAATTGCTAACAACTCAAAATAAAAAGTAATCAAATTATGTAATCAATTGAAGAAAATATATAACTAAGTCATCAAATGCTCTTTGTAATTTTATACTCTAATTTTAAAACCAAAAATCATGAAAAAACAGCTGCAACTTTCATTACTCATTATTTCAATACTTACCTTATTTACAAGTTGTCAAGTAATCGGAGGTATTTTCAAAGCCGGAATTGGTGTTGGAATTTTTATTGTCGTAGCAGTAATTGCTGTGATTATATTTATAATGAGTAAACTAAACGGAAAAAAATAAACAAAATGGACTCATCAAAAATTATAGGAGCACTATTGATTATCGCCAGTCTGTTGGTTGGATATGTTGGATTCAACAAAATTACCGATAACACTAAAGAGATTAATTTACTAGGCCTCAAAATTGATGCTTCGAATGAATCCGGAAAACAGCAAGGATATCTTTATGCTGGCTTCGCTATACTACTTTTTGCTGGTGGTATTTATACTTTAAATAAATCTAAAGCTTAATCTTATATAACATACTATAACAAGAAAGTCCCGATTACTCGGGACTTTCTTGTTATTGCAAACTCTTTAAACTCTGCTCAATTGTAGCAATCTTTGCCAAAGCATCGGCTTCTTTTTTGCGTTCTATTTCTAAAACTTTTTCGGGCGCACCGCCAACAAACTTCTCATTAGATAATTTGCCTTGTACACTTCTAAGGAAACCTTGTGTATATTTTAATTCTTCAGTTAATTTGGCAATTTCGGCTGTAATATCAATATTTCCTGAAACCGGAATAAAGTATTCGTTAGATTTTACTCTGTATGTCAATGCACCATCAACTTTCTCCGTAATGTATTCTAGAGAAACGATGTTACCTAGTTTTATGATTACGCTATCAAAATAAGTCGAAACCTTTTCGTTGTTTACCACTTTTAAATCGATTGCATCTTTCATGGCGATATTTTTGTCTTTACGAATGGTTCTCAAACCTGCAATAACTTCCGAAGTGAATTCGAAGTCACTTATTAGTTTTTCGTTGAACGATGTCGTTTTTGGATATACTGCAATGATTAATGCTTGTTCCGGAGTTCTATCAGCAATATACTGCCAGATTTCTTCCGTGAGGAAAGGCATAAACGGATGCAATAACTTCAGATTCGCTTCCAACATTTCAATCGATTTGTTGAATGTCGCTCTGTCAATCGGCTGTTGGTAAGCCGGTTTTATCATTTCCAAAAACCACGAACAGAAATCATCCCAAACCAATTTATAAATCGACATCAAGGCATCAGACAATCTGTATTTTTCGAAATGGTCTTCAATTTCTACTAAAGTTTGTTGTAGCTTGGATTCATACCATTCAATCGCCACTTTAGAACTTTCGGGCTGAGGAATATCAACAACTTCCCAACCTTTAATTAATCTAAAGGCATTCCAGATTTTATTTGCAAATGCTTTACCGTTGTTACACAATTCTTCATCAAACATGATATCGTTTCCTGCCGAAGCACTCAAAAGCAATCCAACACGAACGCCATCGGCACCAAACTTCTCAATCAGTTCTAATGGTTCAGGTGAATTTCCTAACGATTTTGACATTTTACGGCGTTGCTTGTCACGTACCAAACCTGTTAAATACACATTTGAAAACGGTTTTTGACCCGTATATTCATAACCTGCAATTATCATACGGGCAACCCAGAAGAATAAAATATCTGGTCCTGTTACCAAATCATTCGTTGGATAATAATATTTAAAATCCTCGTTTTCAGGTTCCATAATTCCGCCAAAAACAGCCATTGGCCACAACCATGAAGAAAACCAGGTATCGAGTGCATCAGCGTCTTGTGTAAGGTTGTCGGTTGTCAGTTGTCGGTTAGCTGTTTTTTCCTGTGCTAATTTTAACGCCTCTTCGATATTTTCAGCTACAACAAAATCTTCTTTTCCGTCGCCATAGAAATAGGCCGGAATTTGTTGTCCCCACCACAATTGACGCGAAATATTCCAGTCGCGGATGTTTTCCAACCAATGACGATAGGTGTTATCAAAACGCGAAGGATATAATTTGATTTCTTTGGTTTCCAAAACCGATTTGATAGCCGGTTTTACCAATTCTTCCATACTCAAAAACCATTGGTCTGATAATCTTGGTTCGATTACTGCTTTGGTTCTTTCGGATGTCCCCACTTTATTTAAGTGCGTTTCTGTTTTGGCTAAAGCGCCGATAGTTTCTAGTTCTTTAGCAATTTCTTCACGAACTACAAAGCGGTCTTTTCCTTGATAATGCAATCCGTAAGAATTCAAAGAGGCATCTTCATTGAAGATATCAATGATTTCAAGATTGTGCTTTTCGCCCAAAGTTTTATCGTTCATATCGTGTGCAGGCGTTACTTTCAAACAGCCTGTTCCGAATTCAATATCAACATAATCATCTTCGATAATTGGCACTACTCTACCACAAATTGGCACTATCGCTTTTTTACCTTTCAGATGTTTGAAACGTTCGTCATTTGGATTGATACAAATGGCAGTGTCTCCAAAAATTGTTTCAGGACGCGTCGTTGCAACCATTAGAAAATCTGAAGTTCCTTCGATTTGATATTTTAAAAAGTATAATTTTCCTTGTCTTTCTTCGAAGATTACTTCTTCGTCGGATAATGTTGTTTTGGCTTCCGGATCCCAGTTTACCATTCGATAACCGCGATAGATATAGCCTTTATTATATAAATCTACGAACGAACGAATTACAGATGCTGACATATCAGGATCCATCGTGAATTTGGTTCTGTCCCAATCGCAGGAGCAACCCAATTGTTTTAATTGTTCTAGTATGGTTCCGCCGTATTTGTCGGTCCAGGCATAAGCATGTACCAGGAATTCTTCACGCGTTAAATCGTTTTTGTTAATGCCTTCGCTTTTTAGTTTGGCTACTACTTTTGCTTCTGTGGCAATAGAAGCATGATCCGTTCCCGGAACCCAACAAGCATTGAAACCTTTTAGTCGCGCACGTCGAATTAAAACGTCCTGAATAGTGTTATTTAACATATGTCCCATGTGCAAAACTCCGGTCACGTTTGGTGGCGGTATTGTTATGGTATATGGTTTTCTATGGTCGGGTTTTGAATGAAAATAGTTGTTTTTCATCCAGTAGTCATACCATTTTTTTTCTACAGCGGAGGCGTTAAATTGTGCGGGAATCATATATAGATTGTTAGACTGCTTAGATTATTAGAATTTTAGATTACAAAAATGCATTACGTTTTTCTTTTAGCCCCGATGGGAGAGGAAATCCTTTTCTGTTTTAAAATAAAGCCCTTCGACTGCGCTCAGGGTGGCAAAACAGAAAAGATTGTAACGAAAAGCAGGAACCAGCCTGCCGTCAGGCAGGAATGGATTACTGACAATCACTGACCGCTCGCTCCAAAATCCTCTGGCACGCCTTTTGTAAACTGAACTGCAAAAGTAATTAATAAAGACTTTAGAAAAAATTAAGAATTAAATTTTTGTTCATTAATTTAAACAAGGTAAATTTACAAACCAAATAACATATTTGACCAATGAAAAAATACATACTTTTAGCTTTGCTTTTGATGAATGTTGCCCTTTTTGCTCAAAAAGGTCCAAAGATTGAGTTCAAAGATAAAGACAATACCATTGACTATGGAACGGTAAATAAAGATGATGACAGTGGTCTTCGCTCTTTTGAGTTTACGAATACTGGTGACGAGCCGTTGATTATTACAAATGTGCAGTCAACTTGTGGTTGTACGATTCCGACAAAGCCAACGGAGCCAATTGCGCCAGGGAAAACCGGAAAAATTGATGTGAAATACAACATGCACACTGGGCCAATCAGAAAAACGATTACGGTAGAAAGTAATGCCATTAATGTTGAAGAAGGCCGAGTTGCTATAAAAATTAAAGGCGAAGTTATTGAGAAACCTGTTGTGAATCTCTTAGAAAAAAAGAAAACTAGTCCGATGATGCAATAAAAAAAATCCCTGCAATATTTTAGAGATGGGTTTTTTTATATTTTAAATTTATAATCTTTTTTCTTAATTTATTTCCTCTTGCAAATTGAAAAGCAATTACAAACTGGCTGTTGCTTTATTGGACATTTCATTATAAACTGATTGAGATATTTCTGAAATTAACTGTGATAATTTTTCATTTTCTTTTCCTCTTGTCATTATCGTTAATAAATAGGTTTTATCATTTAAGTAAACTAAAGCGGACTCATGTAACTGTTTTTCTATTTGATTTCCAGACTCTCCAAATTTGTGAGCAACTCTAGTATTCGATGGTAATCCTTTAAGAATTCCATCTTTAAATTGGCATTGACTTAATAACTCCGCAGCATATTCAGAATCATCAGTTGATAAATAGGCTGAATTGTATATAGCTCTCATAAAATAGGAATACCCCTTAGGAGAGAATTGATATTGATTAGCATAAATATTAGGTACATCTAAACCTACATCTGCAAAAAGCTTTTGTAGAATTTTGCTGTCCATATTGCGTTCTAATAAAATTGTTGCATTGTTGTCAGAATACTTAATCATATAGGTCAATAATTCTTTGACTGTATATGTATTTCCTAATTTTATAGATTTATCAGCAAAAGCTACACTTTTACCAGCATCTATTTTATTAGAATAAGTTATAGACTTATTTAAAAACCCTGGGGTTAATTCATTCATTCTTAAAATTGTGATTAGGACAGGAACTTTAAATAGAGAACCTGGATCATATTTAATATCATCATTTACAGTCGTCCAGGTACTATTAGTATATTCTCTTACATAAATCGAAGCATTATTAACATCACCATTTGCTTTATATCGATTAATTATTGAAGTTAGTTTCAGTTTTAAATCAACAAGCTGATCCGATTCGCATTCATCATCCACAAACATTAACGGTTTTATAAATTTATAACCATCCATTCTTTTTATTTGGTATGGACAAGAATATGAATTAGCAGCAGAAACAGATTGTTTTGCAAATTGACTTTCTTTCCAAAAACTAGTTGAATAAAATGTTAAAGCAGTAATCAATAATGAAAAAAAGATTAGATGTAGGAGTGTGAATTTTTTATTTTTAAAAGAAATCATTCTAATTGTTTTAAATAATCATCAAAAATAGTGCTTTTTTTTTATGAAGTAAGTAAAATAGAAGTCAAATTTTGTAAGCTTTATCTCTTTTAGTGTACCTCATAATTATGAGAGTTTATATTCAACAAATTATAATAAGACTTTTTAACTCTATATTTCCATAAAAAAAAGTGGACATTAATCCACTTTTAATTTAAACGCTAAATATATTTTGTTATTGCACTTTGATTACTTTATTTTCATTAATATAAAGCGCTTTTACTACAGCTTTATAATCATTGAAATTCATTTTTGTTTATAATAGAATTTATTTTTATTATTCCTTGATGAATTTCATAATTATAACTTTCGAATCTTTTTCAAGTGACAAATAATAAACACCTCTTTGTAAGCTAGAAATATCAACTGAAATCGAATTATCATTAAGGTTTACAAAACTCAGTTTTATTTCCTGACCTAATGTATTAATGGTTTTAATATTTATATTTTCAAAATTGCCATCACTTACAACATTTAAAATTGAGGATGTTGGGTTTGGATATATTTTAAACTGTGTATCATTATTTATTGTGCTTATTTTGGTTCTTGTACCACCACTAGTTTCCAAAGAAATCACATTACTATAAGTTTCATAAAAAGAAGTTACAAGACCGCTGCTAATTTCACTTGGTCTGTAGTAATCTATCCTTGCAATCCTTCTGTAACTAACTGAAATGTTAGGACTTGTAATTTCCGGCGCAGCATAATTCTGACTGTTGGCTCCACTTATATTGGTCCAAGGAGATGATCTGAAACGACTTTGCCATTGATATTTAACTGTAATATTTGTTGGAGTGTTTGTCTTTCCTCCATCGGCAGTACTGTAAACAGCAGATGAACCTGTTACTATTGCAGGAACCTGGTTAACAGATAATAATTGGCTACAACAAATTGTATTTGATCTAGATGCTTTTCTTATATAAACCTGCAATATGTTACTTATATTTCTTATGTTTTGATGTTTTGCTATACGTCTGATAAAGAAATTATCTGGATAACCAGCCGGCTGAACAAATCCTGTAATGTTAGTGATATCCTCCCATCTTGAGTTCGCATATCCGGATCTATATTGCCATTGATACTCACTTACACTTTCATACGAATCCGATCTAACAGGAGCATGAGACGAATCAGCCAAAACATTTAAATTAAAATTGGCCCCCAGTCCACTAAAATCAAGAGACTCAAGTTCACCAGATTCATATACGCCTTCACTTAACTTGGAGCCATTGCACATTATTGTATTAGCTGATATCGGAGTCGGAACAACAGTTACTGTTACATCATTACTTTTTGTTGAAGTTGAGGAAACTAATACTCTTTTAAAGGTAGTAGTTTGGAACATATAGTCAGGGTCAAAACTATTCAATAGATCTGTCGCATAATTAGTTTGTGGAGCACCACCAAAACCTGACCCCTTTGCCCAATGCATGGTCACTCCAGGAGGTAACGAAGTAATAGCAGAACATGTTATCACTGGTTTATCACCATAACGAATGGTTTGATTGCAGCAAATCGTATTACCAGTTGCTGGTGGTGGACTAGTCGTCACTCTTGTACCACCAGTTACAGATATATTTGAAGAAGTGTAATTTGAACTATTATTGTTAACATACCTTGCATAAATTACTCCTCCTGTTGCAAAAAAGCTACTTGCTGATAAAGTTATCGGTGAAAACGAACTTTGATTAGTATAAGTTGTCTGTGTTACAAAAGGCGGATAAGTCACCACGAACGTTATAGGCCAAAAACCCATCTGAACTTCAGGAGTTGTACTGGAAGGTTTGTAGTATAAAAATAAATTTCCAAGTATGTTATTAGAACTTCCGTCAAAGGTTTTTAAATTGACATCTACAGAAAATGCCAAACTACTACTACCATTAAAATTTACGGAACTTACAGCCACTGCATTGACCTTGATATTTTCATTTGTGACAGTAACCTGTCCAAATGATACATTAAAAAGTGCTAGCATAAACAAGCAAAATAATCTTTTCTTTTGATTCATAATTTAGTTGTGTTTAGTTATTAATTATTTAAATACTTATCAATGATAGTAAAAATATTCGTACAAATAAAACCAAAAACAAATTTTAACATATAAGAAAAGTTTTAAAAATATTTAACGAACTGATAACAAATAAAAAAGCCTGCATTATTTAATTGCAAGCTTTTCTGTAAGTTTAATATTCTTGTTTATTAGTTCAAGACCTTAATCTGAGACTCTTTAATATTCAATGCTTTTACAACTGCGTCATAGTTTGAATAATCAATATTCGTTTTATTTTTATTAGACAGATAACCCGGAATAATAACAATTCTAAATGTTTGATTATTTAAATAATTTGGAGTCAATGATAAATCATAAGTTCCTCCGGCATAAATTGTAAAATCTTCTTTACTAAAATCGAAATCATAGTCCAACTCTCCTTCATTTAAGTAGAGTGTTCTCGGAATCTGTTGCCATATTGGGGTACTGGAATCAATCGTTCCTGATAATCTGTAAATCAATATAACATCATCAAGACGAATCTGAGGGTTTAAAGTTTGATAAATGGAATAACCATTTTGTGCATCAAATCCAAAATTTATATTTCTTAATTCAAATACTTCACTGATGGTATTGTTATCAGTTTTGTCGTTGCTGCAGCTTTGCAGCGTTATCATTCCGATAAAAGCTAAAATAAGGGTAGTCTTTCTCATGATGTTTATTTTTTTAATGACCTGCCTGCCGACAGGCATGTTAATAATTTTTTTAACTTCGTTCATTAACTGTGCCAAACTTTTGGATTAACAAAAAATTGTGCTTTTAAGAGAATAGATGATAGAAAAATAGATAATGGACTGAGAATAAAAATTGTACTTTTGAGTTATGGGAAGGAATAATGCCAAAAACATAAAGACACATAATGATAAGCTTCATAAAGCACAAGACAAGGAAAATGCCAAGAAGGTTGCGCGTGCCGAGCAGCTAAAAGCAATTGTAAAGAAGTTTAATGAGGATAAATCAAGTGAATAAAAAAAACCTCTTAATTTAAGAGGCTTTTCGTGAATTAATAAATGTAATTATAATGTTCTATGCCCTGTAATGGTTATTGTTGCGCCATTTCCATCTTGAAAATTGCCGTGAATTTCATCCCCAGAAATAGTGCCAATGTTGACTCCGTTTTCTGTTACTATTAATTGATTATTGGCGTTTATAGTTCCCTCAATATGATCAGCTGTTGAGCCTTGCGCATTATTAAGTGCCACTCCGCCCCATTTGTTTAGTGATCTTGAAAGCAGTATATTGAAAACTCCAGTTTCTCCTGTTTTAGAATAGGTTCCTTCAAATACTTCTATTAATGATGTTGATGTTTCTTTATACAAAGTAAAAGTTGCATTTGGATGCCCAGGAATATTTGAAGATGTTACTAATGGAGTTCCACCACCAATCGCAACAGAAAATGTTATAGATATTGGCGAGCCGTTAAAAACACCAGTAAATGGTGCCACATACGCCTGACCATCAACATAGGCTACAGAGGAGGTAAGTGCTACACTTACACCGTCCAATACCATTGTCCCAGTAATCGTACTACTTCCATTTTGAATATTAATTGATAATGTTCCAGATGAACCTACTTCAGTTCCTTTGTAAATCCCTTTTGCGCTTGCGTCATTTGCTGCCAATGCTTCTGGTGTGGAGTGACAAGTAGCACAAGTGTAGGCACTCGCATTGTCTTTTGAACATGAAATTGAAATGATACCCATTCCTAAGAACAGAGCACTGACCATAATTAGTCTTTTGATTTTTTTAAGTGTTTTCATTTTAGTATGTTTTGATTTAGCATAGTTACTGACTGCAACTATTTTGTTAGACCAAAAGTACTCGCTAAATACAAGTCTTACAATAACCAAAAAGTAGTAATTTATAAACTGCTAATTATTTTGGAAACGTTTTATTTAAGGCTTCTGTGCGAGAATTTACTTGAAGTTTTTCGTAAATATTTCTGATGTGTGTTCTCACTGTTTCTGTACTCAAAAAAAGTTTATCAGCTATTTCCTTATAGCGCAATCCTTCTGATAATAATGAAAGTATTTCTTTTTCGCGTTCTGAAAGCTTTTGCAGCTCTTTGTTGTTTTTATTTTCTTTATGGAAAGAAGCTACCACTTTTCGTGCAATATGACTGCTCATGGGCGAACCTCCATGATAAACTTCAACAATAGCGTCCAGTATCTTTGAAGGCTGGGTAGTTTTAGTCAAATAGCCAGTGGCGCCAGCTTTAAGTGCACTGAAAACCGAATCAGTATCTTCAAAGGAAGTGCACATCATAAATTGCATACCTTTGGTTTTTGACATAAGTTCTCTGATACAATCAATCCCATTTTTTTGAGGCAGATGAATATCCATCAGCACAACATCTAAATCCAATAATGGAATACTAGCAATGGCATCTTCAGCAGATTCAAAGGAATGAATGCAGCTAAAACCCTCACTTCCATTAATTAAGGTAACCAAGCTTTCCCTAATCTGTTTTTCGTCTTCAACAATTCCGACATTGATTTTCATAGTTACAAAATTACACTTTCCTTTAAATTGGAACTACTATAAAAGTAGTATATCCTCTTTTTCACAAATATTATGCTGCTTGATCTTTAAGGATTTTATTGATATAAATTATCATGGTTACAATTGTTCCGATACCAACTTTACTCAAAACTTCAAATGTTCCTCCTATTTCGTTGAGACGACTTTGCATATTTTTTAAACCGTTGCCGTTTGAGTTATCTTCAAACCCAATTCCGTTGTCAACAATAGTAATTGTTAAAGTTGAATCATCAAGGGTGATTGTGAAGAACACTGTAGTAGCTTTGGCATGTTTGGTGATGTTATTTAGCGTTTCCTTTACCACCATAAATAATTGGCGGTGACTTTCTTTGGAAATAGTATCTTTTGGAAGTTTATCCGGAATTGCATACTCCAATTGAATGGGGAAATTTTCTAAATAATCGGTGGTGTATTCTCTGATTCGAGCAATTAAATTGGCTATGGTTGTGTTTTCCGGATTTAAAGCCCAAATTAAATCGCGCATATTTTCTATCATTTTCATAGCGGTTTCTTTTACTGATTCACTACTCACTCTGACCTCAGGTAAATGAGCCGTTTTTTGAAGAATGATTTCGCTCAAAAAGTTAATTTTGGTTAATCCAGAACCTAAATCATCATGAATATCCTTGGCAATCCTGAGTCTTTCTTGCTCTTCTGTTTTTTGGATTATCCTTTCCTCATTAAGTTTATTTCTTAACTTTTGCTTGCTCTTCCACAAATGCCAAACAAAGAAGATGCTTACAAATACAATTAGAAATGCTGCAATGAGGTAATTTCGTTGTTTTATTTTGAGAGAACTTATTTTTTCTTCTTTTTTAAGTAACTGAATTTTGGATTCCTTTTTTTGGGTTTCATAAATGATTTTGAATTCGGCTTCTGCAGCTTCTTTTTTTAGGTCAATCATCGAAGCGTAATTATCGATGTGTACTTTTTGTATAACTAGCGCTTTCTCGAATTGCTTTTGTTCTGTATAAATGTCGGCTAGGATTTCATAAGATTTTCCAAGATTTGGCTTACCATCAATGCTTTTAAGCATATCAATACTTTTGATGGCATTTTGTTCCGCTTTTAAATAGTCTTTTTTCATCAGAAAGAGTTTCCCTAAATTGCTGTAAGTATCCGCAATTTGTTTCTTGTTCCCGCTCGCAATATCTATTTTCAAACATTCGTTAAAGTAATATTGTGCACTATCCAAACGATTCGAAAACAAATAGCAATTGGCTTTGTTATCTAAAAAAGATGTTTTTATTTTAGGAATATGAATGCTATCGGTAATACGAATTCCTTCTTCATCAATTTTTAACGCACTATCAAAATCTCCGCTCATCCCATAAAAATTGGCAAAAGTATGAGCCGCGATTAAATATACCGGATTTGATTTGTCATTTTCCAACGCTTTTAAAGCGATGACTAGGTGTTCTTTGGCAGCATTCACATTATCTTTTTGAAAATATAACTCTCCTAGACTTGCATTCACACTCGATATTCCAGTATTGTTTTGGAGTTTTTCGTAAATCTTGAGGGATTTGTATAGATTGTCCGCTGCTTTAGAATAATTTCCAGTTTGCTTGTAAATATTCCCTAAACCGTTGTAGAGTTTTGCCTTGAGCGAATCAGCATTAGATTTTTTGAGCAATTGCAACCCATTATCGAATTGCTTTATTGACAATATATAAGAAGAGTTGTCGGCAAACTGAATTCCTTTTACATAAGCCGACATAGCTTTGTATTCGTTAGGTTCATTAAGTGTGGGATGTTCAATTTTGACAACATATGATGCAATACTTTCTACACTACTTTTTGACGGAGAAGTAGCAGCATTGAACCATTTTTCTATTTGCCGCTGGTTAGTAGATTTTATGTTTTTTGTGGGTAGCGTTTCTTTTTTACAAGAAAATAAAAGCAACAGTACAAAGAACAGTGTTATAATTTTCTTCATAAAAAGGAGATATATTTTCTAAATGTACCACTATTTTACTCGAAGTATAATAACCTCAAGTTAGTACTGGAAAGAAACCGTATTATTACAACAAAAAAACCTTCCATTTCTGAAAGGTTTAAATTTATGAGATTGCTTCTACTTTACAATCATAAAAGTTGTTTACATGTTCCGTCTATACTGCCCTCCTACTTCAAACAAGCCAGCAGTTATCTGACCTAATGAACAATATTTAGTGGCATTCATTAATACCTCAAAGATGTTTTCGTTATTGATAGCTGCATTTTGCAAAGCGGCAATCTGCTCATCTTCTTTGTCGTGATAGGTTTTGTGAAGATTATTAAGTGTTTGAATCTGAACTTGTTTTTCTTCTTCGGTAGCACGAATAACTTCAGCTGGTAAAACTGTTGGCGAACCTTTAGAGCTCAAGAATGTATTCACTCCAATAATTGGAAATTCTCCAGTGTGTTTCAACGTTTCATAATACAAACTTTCTTCTTGTATTTTGCTTCTTTGATACATGGTTTCCATAGCACCCAACACTCCGCCACGTTCGGTGATTCGGTCGAATTCCTGCAGTACAGCATCTTCAACCAAATCGGTTAATTCTTCAATGATGAATGAACCTTGAATTGGATTTTCATTTTTGGCTAAACCTAATTCTTTATTGATGATTAACTGGATTGCCATCGCACGACGCACACTTTCTTCTGTTGGTGTCGTAATGGCTTCGTCGTAAGCATTGGTGTGCAACGAATTACAATTATCATAAATTGCATACAATGCTTGCAAAGTTGTACGAATATCATTGAAATCAATTTCCTGTGCGTGTAGCGAACGACCAGAAGTCTGAATATGATATTTCAACATTTGTGCTCTTTCATTGGCACCGTATTTATTTTTCATGGCTTTCGCCCAAATCTTACGCGCTACTCTTCCAATCACAGCATATTCAGCATCGATACCATTCGAGAAAAAGAACGATAAGTTTGGTCCGAAATCGTTGATATCCATTCCACGGCTTAAATAATATTCCACGTAAGTGAAACCATTCGATAGCGTAAATGCCAATTGTGTAATTGGATTCGCCCCAGCTTCGGCAATATGATAACCCGAAATAGAAACCGAATAAAAGTTACGAACATTCTTTTGGATGAAATATTCCTGAACGTCACCCATTAATCTGAGTGCAAATTCCGTTGAGAAAATACAAGTGTTCTGTGCCTGATCTTCTTTAAGAATATCAGCCTGAACTGTGCCACGAACTTGTGACAACGTCTTAACTTTAATATCTTGATAAACGTCCATCGGTAATACTTGGTCGCCTGTAACTCCGAGTAGCATCAAGCCTAAACCATTGTTTCCATTAGGTAAATCACCATTGTATTTTGGTTTTGGCAATCCTTTTTCTTTGTAGATTTCGTTGATTCTTTCTTCAATATTTACCTGAAGATTATTCTCAATAATATATTTTTCACAGTTTTGATCGATAGCAGCATTCATAAAGAAGCCTAATAGCATTGGCGCCGGACCATTAATTGTCATCGAAACCGAAGTCAATGGATGACACAAATCGAAACCAGAATACAATTTCTTGGCATCATCTAAACAGCAGATGGAAACTCCGGCATTACCGATTTTCCCATAAATATCCGGACGCAAATCCGGGTCGTTTCCGTATAAAGTCACACTATCAAAAGCAGTCGAAAGCCTTTTTGCTGGTAAGCCTTCACTAACATAATGGAAACGCTTGTTGGTACGCTCCGGTCCGCCTTCTCCGGCAAACATTCGCGATGGATCTTCACCTTCGCGTTTGAACGGATACAATCCAGAAGCAAAAGGAAATTCTCCGGGAACATTTTCTTGTAAATTCCATTTCAATATATCGCCCCAAGCTTGATATTTTG
>JAYTGH010000047.1:0-18969 GCA_043733645.1 Flavobacterium sp.
GGGAGAGGAAAAATTCAGTTTGGAAATAATTTTCAAAATGGTGTTAGTGCAGCGCATTATACTTACTCAACCTATAATTACGTTCTTTCAATGTATGAAGACAGTGAAGTGAATTTTGGTAATAATGTTGTTATGGCAAATGGCGCGACTGTCCAGGCGGTTTCTAAAATAAATATTGGAAATGATGTTATGATTGGTATAAATTGTATGTTGGTAGATACTGATGGGCACGATCTTGATCCTGAAAAAAGGATGACTGGCGAAATAAAGTCAGCGCCGATTACTATTGGAAATAATGTTATAATTTACTATAATTCTGTAGTTTTTAAAGGCGTAACCATTGGTGATAATTCTGTAATTGGCGCGTGTTCAGTGGTTACAAAAGACATTCCGCCTAATGTTTTTGCAGCAGGAAGTCCAGCTAAAGTAATTCGGAAATTATAGCGTGAAAATACTCAAACAAAATACATTACTTAAAGTATTGTCGCTGAATTCTATATCAGTAGCAGTGAGTTTTGTTTTGGGCATTTTTTCTTCTAAAATCATTTCTGTTTTTCTGGGAACATCGGGCATGGCTTTGCTAGGAAGTTTTAGAAATTTCGCCTTAATGATAAAATCAATTGCAACTCTTGGAATTAACAATTCTATCGTCAAATTATTTGTCGAAAACAAAGAAGATAAACGAGAACTTTCGGTTATTTATTCCACTTTTTTTTGGGTGTTTTTATTTATATCTGCCGCATTAGCATTGCCTATTTTGGTATTAGCTTCACCAATTTCAGGTTTTTTATTTTACACAAATATCTATACAATTCCAATTCGCTTTTTCGGTTTATTGCTGCCCTTTATGGTTATAAATACGTTTTGGCTAGCCATTTATAATGGTTTAGAAAAATACAAAAGCATTGTCACCATACAAATTATCTCCAATGTTTTAGTTTTTGGATTGACCGCTTTTCTTATTTGGAAACACAACATTTCCGGGGGACTTTTTTCTATTGCTATTGGCGAAATTTTAATGGTATTTGTTACCTTTTTGTTTGTTAGAAAAGACAGCGATTATTTCAAATTTGATTTGCATAAAATTATGAATAAAAAATACATCAATGTCATAAAGAAATTCTCTGTTATGGCATTGTTGAGTGCCCTGATTGTGCCCATGACTTTGTTATTTATCCGAAATCAAATCGTACAAAATTATTCTATTCACGATGCCGGAATTTGGGATGCAGTCAATAGATTGTCCAGCTTTTATATGATGTTTTTCAGCTCAGGATTATCATTGTATTATATGCCAAAATTGGCTTCAATCCATACGGAAAGCGAGTTCAAAGCAGAACTAAAATCCTATTTCAAAATCTTTGTTCCTTTGTTTTTGTTGATGCTAATTGTAATTTATTTTGCGAAGAGTATTATACTTAAGGTTGCTTTTACACAAGAGTTTTCAAGTATCAATGAATTATTAATTTGGCAATTGGCTGGGGATTTTATCAAGATAATTACATTGGCTTTTGGTTTCCAAATTGTAGTAAAAACGATGATGAAGCGTTATTTTATTGGAGAAATTGCTTTCAACGTATCTTATTTTTTACTATCTGTTTATTTGATGAAAAAGTTTTCAGTTGAAGGCGTTTTGCAAGCTTATTTCTACGCCAATCTAGTTTGTCTGGTATTGGTTTTATTCATGTTTAGAAAGCTTTTTATCAAAAAAATATAAAATTAATTTTCGGAATAAACGTTGTAGTATCGGGTTTTGTATAATGGCTTTTTTCTTTTTGTTTTATCAAAATCCAGACCGATAATGATATAATCATACTTTCTCAAAGTGTCTACTGACGTTGCTTTTCCTTTTTCCTCTTCAATTGTATAATGGGTAAAACCATTCGATATCAAATCAAATTTGAGGTTGTAGACAATCAGATTGCCATTCATATAATACTTATGATTGCCCTGAATTTTTTTGATGATTTTATCAGAAGTTATATTTAAGGCCCAGTCCTTATCTTCATAAGCTAAAATTTTTGTCTCAAAATTGAAAAGGAAAGCAATTTGTATAATCAAAAGCATAGGCAGTACGAAACCCAGTTTCAGCTTTTCAATCTGATTTTTATGCGGAAAAAGCAATAGTGTCAAAAAAACGATACTGCAATAATTGAAAACTCTCGCATACGGATTTACACGTTGCATAGTAATTAAAAACAAAGGTGTTAAAATCATCACTAACGAAAAATATAGCATCTTTTTTTCTTTCGATTTCAAAATCAGGTAAAGGCTGAAACCAATAGCAATAATTACAACTGCCCAATGAATTCCCGTGATTTCCTGGATAGTAAATAAAAAGTAGGTTGGTATGGATTTTATGGTTGGAATGAATCCTATCGATTTCACATAGGGATTGTCAATAATACTTTTTAAACCGCAGCTGTAAATAATAGGAGAATAGAGTAGGAGCGCAGTCAAAACAATTCCAATACTAGCCATAAATTGTGCCCTGAATAAATGAGGTTTTAGCAAAATAATGTATACACCTAGTGAGATTACAGGATAAATAAAAGTTGGAATAGTATATATACCTAAAATCGAAAACAGGCCAAAAAGTAAAAAGTTTTTACGCCTTTCGTCTCCAGTAACAATCTTAAAAGTGTAATATAGACATACAATAAAAAATAAATTAACTAAACCGTAACCGCGGGCCATATAGCTATAATAAATAGTTAAAAAAAGTCCGCTATAAATGGCAATGAGCAATAACCCAAAGTTTCGGCCGAAAAAAGTAACTGCAAATTTGTAAAGTGCCAAAAGTGCCAAAATGTTTATGGTTATTGAAAGCATCCTAATTTTAAAAAGAATGCTTCCAAAAGGAAACATGTTACCAATTACGGTAAGTGTCGAATAGAAAACATGATTGTTTGGTGCCGGATAATTAGTTAGGGTTTCTATTAAACCTTCCCGTGTAAATAAAATGTAAGTACAGGCTTCATCGAAGGAAACAGGCAGTGTTAGGGCATAATAAACAGAAACAATTACAGCAATCAATACCAGCCAAAGGAATAAAAAATGAGTTTGTATGAAATGTTTCAACTGCTTCATTTTGTCCAGATAACGATATACTTTTCTGCAATTCTTAAAGAGTCATGTTCTTTTTCTATAAAAGTATGAGCACGTTTTCCAATCGCTTTTATTTCAGTGGGATTTTCAATTAAAGAGGATAATTCGTTTACCAAATAATCAACATTGGGTAATCCATTTATTGCGACTTTTTCAGTCAAATTGTACTGTTTTTCAAAAACATCACTTGCATTGGTAAAAGCAACTTTTCCTTTTGCCATAGCTTCCAATCCATTGCTGCCTTGGTCATGACCATACAATTGGTCAAGCACAATATGCGCTTGATTATATCGATTGATATATTGGTTATAAGGAACATTTTCAATATTCAAAATTTCAACCTTGTGTCCATATTTATCTTTGATGATATCTAAAGCATTCTCAAAAAAATCATTTCCTTTTTTGAAATAACTTTCTCTATTGACACCATGAAAAATGATAACTTTATCAGTTATTTCCAATTCACTTTTAGGGAATTTATCAAGATTTATTGGACTTGGGATTAAGCCCAAATATTTCGGATGATTTTGCAACGGAATGTGATAATCCAAGTCGGTTGCAATCACGCCTTGAATGTTTTCATAAATATATTGATGCAGTTTTTCAAAAGGTTTGGTTCTGAATTTTAAAACATTGGAAAAGTCTTTATTTTCAATTTTTCCCGCTAAATAGGGTTGTATAACCGATGGATTTCCCGGATGTTCAAAGTTGTAATTCACATACATATAATCATCACCAGCCGAAAGCAAAAACACTTTTTTGTTGTATTTAAAAAGGTATTCTAGAATCTTTTTCTCGTATTTAATATTGCAGAAAAAACTATTCTCATTAATCAATTGAACGACGTCAAAACCTTTGAAATGATTTCTTTTTTTCCAAAATTGACGATAGGTTAGATAGGAAGAAATATCAAAACCAGTAGTCACTAAAAGTGCTAGTTTTATTTTTTTTAGGAATCCCAAATCCCATTTTTTTACCAAAGGAAAATCAACGGGAAAATCTTTGAAACCATCTTTAAAACCCAAAATGGTTACATCGTTTTCAAGCTTTTGCAAACCTTCTTTTAAGGAATTGTGCAATCTGCTGTATTCTCCAATGAGTAAAATCTTCATTTTTGCTTTTATTTTTCAACCACATAGAAACATAGTTTTTACTATTTTTTTTAAGACGTTACACTTTTTTTAGATAAAACAGAGCTATGTTGATTCAAGACCCGAGCGATAGCGAACTGGCGAAGCAATTGAACTAGATAAACCTATTTTCTATGTTTCTATCTGGTTTGTTTTGTATTTTTTTGTTTAAAATAATTACACCCAATTGGTTATTTCTATATTTGACAAATATCCATGCAATATAAGTAAGAAATGAAAAACAACAACAAAATTGCTATAGTTTCCGCTTCACTTGGTGTTGGCGGTGCCGAGCGTTTTGCAGGTTTGTTAAGTTTTATGTTGCAAGACTTGGGTTATGAAGTGCATCATATCATTATTTTAGACCATGTTGATTATGATTTTAAAGGAAAGCTGGTCAATTTAGGTGAATTATTTTCCAACGAAAAAGGTGTTTTCAGAGCCGTCAAAAAAGGGAAATACATTGCGAAATATCTTCATGAAAATAAGATTCAATTGATAATCGACAATCGTTCAAGACCAATCTTCCAGCGCGAGATTTTCACCAAATGGATTTATGGTAACAGAAAGCGCTATTTTATGATTCACAGCTCGAATCTCGATATGTATTTTTCCAAATTCTCTTTTGGTGTCAATTTTCTATATCAAAAAGCGACCAAATTGGTTTGTGTTTCAAAAGATATTGAAAATAAAGTCCAAGAGAAATATAATCTCAAAAACACCATAACTATTCATAATCCGGTTGATTTTCCTGAAAAGACACATCAATTACCTAATCGTATTCCACAAAATTATATTTTGTTTTTTGGGAGATTTGAAGAAGAAATTAAGAATTTCACTTTACTGCTCAACTCTTTCAAACAATCGAAAGTTTACCAAAAAGGAACGATGCTATTGCTTATTGGCGATGGTTCCGACAAGGATTTTATTCAGGCAAAAATTGTGGAATTGCAATTGGAATCTTTTGTACTTGTTTTGCCTTTTCAAAAAAATATCACACCTTATATTCAGCATGCAAAATGTACTATTCTAACTAGTCAATTTGAAGGTTTTCCAATGAGTTTGGTCGAATCGTTGGCAGCCGGAACTCCAGTAATTTCCGTTGATTGTCAATCCGGACCAAAAGAAATTATCCAAAATAACTTTAATGGTTTATTAGTAGAAAACCACAACGAAAACGCTTTGTCAGAAGCGATAAAAGCAATGATAGAAGATGAAAAGTTATACCAAACCTGTAAAAATAATGCGCAAAAAAGCGTAGAACATTTATCTTTGACAACCATTGCGCAACAATGGAAACAATTATTAGAAGCATAATGACAACAATTCACGACTCCATTACTATCGATATTACCAAAATTCACGATACTCGTGGCAATCTTTCTGTAATTGAAGGAAATGCGGTTCCGTTTGAAATGAAGCGCGTTTATTATTTATATGATGTTCCGAGTGGCGCAACACGCGGCGGACATTCGCATATAAATCAGCAGGAATTATTGGTGGCTTTGGGCGGTAGTTTTGATGTGATATTAAATGATGGTTACGAACAAAAAACGGTTACGCTTAACAAACCTAACGTTGGCTTGCTAATCGTTAACGGTATTTGGCGTGAGTTGCAGAACTTTTCTTCGGGTTCAGTTTGTTTGGTTTTAGCTTCGGATGTTTTTGATGAAGAAGATTATATCCGTGATTTTCAAGATTTCAAATTATCTAAAAACGGAATTTCCTAAACCAAAATTCATTAAAAAGACTTTCAATTTCAACAGTCTTTTCAATGCGATTGGAGACAATTGAAGCAATAGTCGCTTTTTACTATTCAGGTTTTTCAAATCTATTTCAGAATATAATTTTTGAGCAATTTCACTATCACCATTCATTGTAGATTTTATAACCGCCGAAAACCGATTTAAATCCATGTATTTTTTTAACGACGGATTTTTCTTTTCTGCTGAAGCATATTTTTCGAAAGTATACGATTCAAAAAAGTAATTCGAATTTCGGGAAATACTTTTAGCATCATAAACATAACGAGAAAGGATTTTCCATATAAAAACTATTGGATATTTTAAACCAATTCTAATCCACAATTCGGTGTCTTCGCCGTGTTTTATATTGGTGTCAAAGTTGCCAACTTTCTCAAAAACACTTTTGTGAATGCAAACACTAGATGTCCACAGCACACATTCTTTTTGACTTGCTTCAAAGAAATTCACAATTTCAAAATCTGATTTCTTCGTAATAGTGTAGTGCGCTTGAATGCATTTGTTTTTGGTTCCAATTTCTATCGCAGCAGCAAAGACTTTTTGCTCCGGAAATTCAGCAGTAAAACGATGCATGGTTTCCAAAAAGTTAGGATACCAAAAATCATCAGCGTCAAGAAAGCAAATAAAATCGGAAGTTGCTTTTTCGATTCCGAAGTTTCTGGCAAAAGCAACACCTTGATTTTTTTTAGAAAAGTACTGAATTCGATTGTCTTTAAATGCTGAAATTTCGGCTTCGCTTTGGTCGGTGGAACCATCGTTAACGATGATTATGTCATAATCAGTAAAAGTCTGATTCAAAACACTTTCTATTGTTTTTGAAACAAATTTCCCTTTGTTATAAACCGGTATGACTATCGAAAAATAAGGCATTAGCGAGAATTTATTTGACAAAAATAACCTAATTTATACAATAGAAATAACAGTAGCGACGGACTTTCAGAAAGTAAATTTTTAGTCAAAAAACCTTCTGATTTTTTAAAGGCATAGACAACCAAATTCCGCATGCCCATTTTTGAAATAAGTTGATAGGTTTTTACCAATGAAGTATTGTCATCAGCAAAAACGTTGTGGTCTATCAGCAATTTTAAATTGGCTAACGAATGTTTTGTTTTCTCTAAAAAAATAGCCGAATCTTCGAGTTGTAAATGATAAGCGGCATTTTCGATTTGAGCAATGGGAATAGCATTTCGTTGCAATTCCTGAATTAGAACGATATCTTCATATCCATATTGAAATAATTTATCGTCAAAAGGAAATTTTTGTATGATTTCCTTCTGTACCAAAAAATTAGACATCAGCGAATATCTGTACGGATGTTTAAGCCTTTTTTTTAGCGGAATTTCTTCTCTCTTTTTGCCATAAACCCAACGAAGCATTTCACCCGAATTTGGATGCTCTTTGTGATAGATTATGCCGCCGTAAACTGTTTGTCTGTTATCGATTTTAATAGCTTCAAGATAGTTTTTGATAAAGTTTTTATGCTGAGGAAAAGTATCGCAATCTAAAAATATAAGCCATGGATATTGAGCTTTGCTAACCAATGAATTTCTGTTTTGACCACGCCCCAAAGTCGTTTCATTGCGCTCGAACCTACAGTGTGTAAGCTGATTGATTTTCGTATTTGTCTGAGTAATTTCATTAAGAGATGAGGCATCATCCTGAACGATGATTTCAAATACAATATTCTCCAAAATAGCCTGACGCTGCAATTCTTCTACCAATGGCAAAGTGTTGTAGTTATAGCTTGGAATCAGAATTGAAATCATTCAGAAACAGAATTAAATAATATATTTACAAAGAAAATATATTTTTCGCCAAGTATGAGTCTTTTAAAAAAATATAAATACCATTTCCTTATCATTTTTGTGGGCTTGTGTTGTCTGGAAGTATTGAATTTCCTGCTGCAATTAGACAAACAAACGCTGATCTATCCGGATTGTTCGAACTATTTGGAGTCGGCTCAAAAAATGTATCTGAAATTTACCGGTCATTACTATCGACCAATGCTGATGGCTTTCATTACCGGAATTCCTTATTTATTTGGCAGTTCTGATGCCGGAATCTTTCAATGGAGTTTTGTTGTAAATGTGTTTTGTTGGTTGGGAACTTCGATTGTTTTATTTGAAATTTTGAAGAATTTTGTAAAAGAAAGAGTGGCTTTTTGGTTTGCTGTTTTACCTTTTTTTATTCTTGGTAGCATCATTTTAAATTATCATTTATTAACTGAAAATATCTTTGTTTTCTTCACTATTCTTGCTTTTTATTTATTGTTCCAGTATTATAAAACAACCAAATTCTGGTATTTATCGCTGTCTTTATCGTTAGTGTTGTCAAGCATGCTGATAAAACCCGGAGCTAAGTTTTTCGGAATCATTATGGCCTTATTTTTTGTGAAAGAAATTTTCAAAAACTACAAGCACAAAAGCATGATTTTACTTTATGGTAGCTTGTTGATGATAACAATTCAGCTTGTGGGAATGAAAGCCCAGTATGGCGATTTTACCATTAGTTATATTGATGGCGTAACCTATCACAACTATATCTGCAGCAAAGCCGAATGTTTTAAAAACGGAAAGGAATACCAGCAAATAAACAACCCGAGAGCCGAATATTTATTTAGTTTAGATTTTACCGACCAGAAGAAAGTTGCATTAGAAGACTTAAAACATCAAATCAGAACTAATTTTTCAAACCTGATAAAGGCTTATTTTTCGGATGTAATAGAGAATTCCAAAACAGGAAATGCCTGCATCGAAGATGTAAAGAATTATGAAAATAAGACTGATTTTCCTTTTTGGAAAAAACTCATTTTCAGCATTACTAAATGGCAAAACAGAATCCTTACCATTATAGCAGTTTTGCTGTCGACTTTATTTTTATATACCAATTTCAGAAAAGAAAGAATATACTTTTTTGTGGCGCTTTTTATCGCATACATTATAGTATTATCAGGAATTTCGTGTGGTCAAGGCGACCGATTTCACTTAGTGACTTTTCCTTTCGTGATTTTGCTTTTGGCTAAATTTTTATCAGAAACAAAACGATTTAGACCGTTTTTTGAACGACTTCAAAAATAGTGTTGTCCTCGCATTTCAATGTTTTGGCAGGGAATTTCATAATCACAGCATAATCGTGAGTTGCCATAATAACCGTCTTTCCGTTTTCATTTATTTTTTTCAAAACACCCAAAACTTCAGCACTTGTTTGTGGGTCAAGATTCCCTGTTGGCTCATCAGCTAAAATTAATTCAGGATCATTCAATAAAGCACGGGCAATAGCAACTCTTTGTTGTTCACCACCCGAAAGTTGGTGCGGCATTTTGTTCGTCAGACCAACCATGCCAACGCGTTGTAAAACATCGTCAATTTTAACTTGCATTTCAGTTTTGTCTGTCCAGCCTGTTGCTTTTAATACAAACAGCATATTCTCGTTCACATTTCTGTCCGGAAGCAATTGAAAATCCTGAAATACAATGCCAATTTTTCTTCTCAAAAACGGAATATCATTTTCTTTCAGATTCAATAAATCATAACCAACAATAGTTCCCGAACCAACGGTTAACTGCAAATCACCATAAAGCGTTTTCATAAAACTACTTTTACCGGTTCCGGTTTTACCAATGATATAAAGGAATTCACCTTCTTTAACCTCAAGATTTATTTGTGATAAAATCACTTTGTTTTCCTGATAAATCGTTACATTTTTTAGAGATAAAACAGTTTCTGACATCGGTAATTTGTTTATTGGGTAAATGTAATAAATAAAAAATCCAAAATCCAAAAAAGAAGAAAGAGAAAAGAAACAAGAAGCAAGAGAAACGATATAGAGTCTACCTTTAATATGGCATCTACATAATATCATAATTCTTTCGTCTTGTTTCTTGTCTCTTTCTTCTCAAAACAAAATTGTTTACAAGAATGTTTATAATAAATGGTATAGTTTTTACGTTATAGGGTAGAGGATGCTATTTTTGAATAAATTAAAATAAAAACTATGCGCAAGATTTTAATGTTATTTTTTCTGTTCTTTCTAGCCGGAATACCCAAGGTTTCTGCACAACAATCAGCTATTTACACTAATAATTTGTCGGAATTTGATAATGCGATTTCATTATTTAAAGACAAACAATACCAATCGGCTCAAATTCTTTTTGAAAAAGTGAAGCAAAGCAATAATTCACAACATGTTCAGGCTGAATGTGCCTATTACATTGGTATTTGTGCTATTCATCTCAATCAGAGTAATGCCGATGAATTGATGGAAAAATTTGTTGCCGATTACCCAACGAGTTCCAAACAAAACCAAGCTTACATAGAAGTCGCGCAATATTATTTTGAACAAGGAAAGTTTCCGCAAGCGTTGCAATATTTTGACAAAGTCGATGAAAATGCGCTGACTTACGAGCAAACAGAAAAATTCACGTTCCAAAAAGGCTATGCTTATTTCACAGCTGGCGATAAAAAAGCAGCTTCTGATTATTTTAATAAAGTGGTCAATTCTAAAGAATATGGAACGCAAGCCAACTACTACTTAGGTTTCATGGCGTATGAAGGCAACGATTATAAGGAAGCCAATAAGTATTTCAAACAAGTGGAAGGCGAAGAAAAATACTCCAATAAATTGTCTTATTTCAAAGCCGATATGAATTTTAAATCGGGCGATTTTCAAAAAGCCATTGATGCCGGTCTTGCTGCGATGCCAAAATCTAACGCTTCGGAAAAATCAGAATTGAATAAAATCATCGGCGAAAGCTATTTTAATCTGCAACAATACGACAAAGCACTGCCTTATTTAAAAGAATACAAAGGCAAAAAAGGCAAATGGAGCAATACCGATTTTTACCAATTGGGTTATACCTATTATATGCAAAAAGAGTATGAAAACGCGATTTCACAATTCAATAAAATCATTGATGGTAAAGATTCGGTAGCGCAGAATGCGTATTATCATTTGGGTGAATGCTATTTCAAAACAGATAAAAAGCAACAAGCATTAAACGCTTTCAAAAGTGCATCGGAAATGGATTTTGATAAAAAAATTCAGGAAGATGCCAATTTAAATTACGCCAAACTGAGCTATGAAATTGGAAATTCCTACCAATCGGTGCCTGATGTCTTGTCTTCGTTTTTAGCTAAGTATCCAAATTCACCTAGCAAAACAGAAATCGAAACCTTATTGATTAACTCGTATATCACGTCTAAGAATTATAAAGATGCCTTGACATTATTAGAAAAAAACAATTCTCCTGAAAACAAAGTTGCCTATCAAAAAGTGTTGTTTTACAGAGGAATTGAATTGTATACTGACGGGAATTATCAAGAGGCGTTGAGCATGTTTAAAAAATCAATTGCCAATCAGAAAAATGAAAAAATAACAGCTCGTGCTACGTTCTGGAAAGGTGAAACGGAGTATGTTTTAGATAATTTCACTGACGCTCTGCAGAGTTTCAAACAATTTGAAAGTTCGGCTGAAGCCAAAACAACTCCGGAAAACAAGAACATTAATTACAACATCGCTTACGCAAATTTCAAACTGAAGGATTACGATCAAGCTGGGAATTACTTCCAAAAATTTATTGACGGAACTAAAGATGATAAGGTACGTTTGAATGATGCCTACTTAAGATTAGGCGACAGTCGATTTGTAACTTCGAAATATTGGCCGGCAATGGATGCCTATAACAAGGCAATCGATATGAAAGGTATTGATGCTGATTATGCCGCGTTCCAAAAAGCATTGAGCTACGGATTTGTGGGTAAAAACGATAAGAAAATTGAAGACTTCAATTCGTTTTTGGCAAAATTCAAAACGTCACAATATCGTGATGATGCTTTGTTCGAATTAGGGAATACGTACGTTACCGAAAATAAAACCGATTTGGCGATTAAAACTTATGACCAATTATTAAGTGAATTCAAAAACGGTTCGTTTGCATCCAAAGCGATTTTGCGTCAGGGATTGATTTATTATAATTCTCAAAAAGAGGAACTGGCTATTGCTAAATTAAAAGAAGTAGCGGCAAAATATCCAAGAACTCCCGAAGCTTTAGAAGCCGTTTCGACAGCGAGATTGGTTTATATGGATAACGGAAAAGTGAATGAATATGCAGCTTGGGTAAAAACACTCGATTTTGTTGAAGTGTCTGATGCCGATTTGGATAACGATACTTATGAATCTGCAGAAAAACAATATCTACAAAACAATACAAAGCAGGCAATAACCAGTTTGGGAGCTTATGTTTCTCAATTTCCAAACGGAATTCACGCCTTGAAAGCCAACTTCTATTTAGCGCAATCACTTTACACCGACGGAAAAGAAGCCAGCGCTGTTCCGAATTATGAATTTGTAATCAGTAAACCAAGAAACGAATTTACCGAGCAGTCATTAGCGCGTTTAGCCGAAATTCATTTGAAAAAAGACGATTATACGAAAGCGGTTCCAGTTTTACAACGATTAGAAACAGAAGCTGATTTTCCGCAAAACGTAACCTTCGCGCAAGCCAATCTGATGCGTGCCTATTACGACCAAAAAGATTATGCCAATGCAGTTGTTTATGCTGATAAAGTATTGTCAAATCCAAAAACAGATAACAAAATAAAAAGTGATGCGCAGATTATCGTTGCCCGTGCCGCGATTAAAGTAAATGATGAGCAAAAAGCAAGAGTAGCTTACGCGAAATTGTTAACCATTGCCAAAGGAGAAGTAGCTGCCGAAGCCTTGTATTATGATGCGTATTTCAAGAATAAAGATGGCAAGTATGAAGATTCCAATAAAACAGTTCAAAAATTAGCTAGGGATTATTCGGGCTATAAATATTTTGGTGCCAAAGGTCTAATTGTAATGGCAAGAAACTATTACCAATTGAAAGATAATTTTAGCGCGACTTCTATTTTAGATAGCGTTATTAAAAATTTCAAGGAATTCAATGACGTTGTTGCCGAAGCACAAACCGAATTGAACATGATTAAAAGCGAAATTTCTAAAACGAATTCTTCTATAACAAACTAAAACTCTGTGAATCTCTGGGCTTCTCCGCGAATCTCTGTGTAACAACATTTAAATATGAAACAAGTAAAATTTATAATAATAGCATTTCTTTTAACTCAGATTTCTTTTTCCCAAAAGAAAGACGACAACATTGGAACCGAAGTAGTAAACGTGGTGAAACCTTATACACCAACCATTTCGGATGCATTTAAAGTAAAAGAAACACCAACCCTGGATGACGATGACACTTCGAAAAAAGAGAACATTCAATACAATATTTTCTCATTTCCTGTAGCATCTACTTTTGCACCAGCCAAAGGAAAAGCTGCTAATGTTGATAAAAGTCCGGATGAGAAAATATTCAGCAACTACATGACTTTGGCAGCAGGGAATTACGGCACGGCAAACGCTGAACTTTTTGTTACTCAAAACATCAGCAATACCGATTATTTTGGTGGAATGTTACGTCATAGCTCATCGCAGGGCGGAATAAAAGATGTAACGCTCGATGATAAATTCTCTAATACAGCCTTGGATTTAACTTACGGAAGCAGAACAAACGCCATGTCATGGAATGCTGATTTAGGTTATAAAAACCAAATATATAATTGGTACGGAATTTATCCCGGATTTTTGTCAGATGCCACGATTGAAACCATTGACGAAAAGCAAACGTATCATACGTTATATGTTGGTGGAAGATTAGATTTGAACAGTATCTTAAAAGAAAGCACTCTAAAATTCAGTCGTTTTTGGGATGCTTTCGGTTCGGCAGAAAATCGTTTTGTAGCAAAACCATCTTTGGAATTTGATATTGTTGAGCAAAAAATAAAAGCCGACTTTGTGGTAGATTACATCAGCGGTACGTTTGATCAGAATTTTGACAAAACAGCTTCTATAAAATACGGTTTTACCAATGTTGGATTTCAGCCAAGTGTCAAAATTCACAAAGATGATTTGACGATGAATCTTGGAGTTGGGTTCTTCTATAGCGCAGCAAAAGAATCGGGTCAAAGCAAATTCTTTATTTATCCGCAAGTTACCGGTGCATATAAAATCGTTGGTGATTTGATGATTTTCTATGCTGGTTTAGAAGGAACATTACAACAAAATTCATATCATGATTTTGTACAGGAAAATTTCTTTGTGTCGCCAACACTTGGCATAGCTCCAACCGACCAAAAGTTTGATGTCTACGCCGGATTAAAAGGAAAGTTGGCAAGCAGCGTTAGCTACAACATTCGTGGTTCATACAAAAATGAAGAAGGAAAAGCACTGTTTAAAAGTAATATCTATAACAATTCGAATGCTAATACTGATGGGTATACTTTCGGAAATTCATTTGAAGTGGTGTACGATAAAGTAAAAACGTTAAGTTTCTTTGGCGAATTAAAAGCCGATTTTTCTAAAAATGTTTCTTTTGGTGTCAACGGAACGTTTAGCAGTTATTCAACCGATGCCGAAAAAGAAGCATGGAATTTACCGGCAATAAAACTAGCTACAACGCTCGATGTTAATATTACACCAAAATGGTACGCCGGAACGAGTTTGTTCTTTACAGGCGAAAGAAAAGACATTTTCAGACAGTCTACGGTAACACTTCCTTTTCCGCCGGATGAAAATATTACACTAAAAAGTTATTTCGATTTGAATGCGCATGTTGGATTTAAATACAGCGAACGAATGACGTTCTTCTTAAAAGGAAACAATTTAGCGAATCAGAATTACGAAAGATGGTTCAATTATCCTGTGCAGGGATTACAGGTTTTGGGCGGAGCGAGCTATAAATTTGATTTCTAATTCAGATTGTTAGATTATTGGATTTTTAGATCGTTAGTAAAGACCAATCTAAAAATCCAATAATCCAATAATCTAACAATCTATGATGAAACAACAAATACTCCAACGCTACAAACAATTACTCCAAGACCGAATCGATGTTTTCCAAGACATGATTTCGGGTCTGACTATAGATGCGCAAAACGATGCGAAAGGTTCTGCCGGAGATAAGCACGAAACTGCACTTTCGATGATGCACTTAGAGCAGGAAAAACTCAATCATAAACTCAAAGAAATCCTCGAACAAAAAGCTATTCTCGACAAAATTGATGCGTCTCAAACACACAAAAAAGTAGCTTTAGGAAGTTTGGTTCAGGCTAATGGTATGCTGCTTTTTATTAGCACCGCTTTACCCAAATTAACCATCGAAGACAAAAGCATTTTTGCACTTTCTCCTCAATCTCCTCTTGGAAGTAAATTGATGGGCAATGAAGCTGGATTTGAATTTGATATGAATGGGAAGGACTATCTGATCGATAGCGTGACGTAGTTCCCATTTACCTTATATCCGAAGCTGATTCATAAATACCTCATATTTGTACTTAAGATACTTCATAGTTATGCCGTGGTTGTGCCGTGGTTGTGTCGTAGTTGTGTCGTAGTTGTGTCGTATTGCATCTATCATAGAAGCATTATCTATCTAATATTGAAATACCATACAGCTATTCCGTATGCCTTATATTTAAAGGTCTTTCACTATTGTTATCAATAACAATTTCAAACAAAAGCTTCGGGAATTAAGCGCTTTACTTTCATAAAGTAATAGTATATTACTTTTTAGTTATAAATTAAAACTAAATAAACAATTATGTTTTTCAATTATAACTATTATCCCATCTTTGCCCCATTAAAAACAAATCAGTTAATGTCACCCTGAGCTAAGCCTGTGCTGAGCAAAGTCGAAACATCGAAGGGAAAATAAAATAAGAAGATTATGTGTGGAATTGTATGTGCCTTTGATTTAAAACAAAAAGCAGAAGTAGTAAGACCAAAAGTGTTGGAAATGTCAAAAATTATCCGTCATCGCGGTCCGGATTGGAGCGGAATCTATAGTGATGATAAAGCAATATTAGCTCACGAACGTTTGGCTATTGTTGATCCGGCTTCGGGAAAACAACCTTTGTTTAGTCAAGATAAAAAATTAGTTCTAGCAGCTAATGGCGAGATTTATAACCATAGAGATTTACGCAAACAATTTGAAGGTAAATATACGTTCCAAACCGAAAGTGACTGCGAAGTTATATTAGCCTTGTACCAAGAAAAAGGCGTTCACTTTATTGACGAGATGAATGGTATTTTCGGATTTGCAATTTATGATGTTGAGAAAGATGAATATTTCATTGCTCGTGATCATATGGGAATAATTCCGTTATATATTGGTTGGGATCAAAACGGGACTTTCTACGTCGCTTCCGAATTAAAAGCTTTGGAAGGCTATTGTACCAAAATCGAATTGTTTCCTCCGGGTCATTATTTGTCGAGTAAAGATGGCGAATTTGTGCAGTGGTACAAAAGAGAATGGACAGAATTTGATGCCGTAAAAGACAATCAGACAAGCATTGATGAAATTAAAAAAGCACTCGAAGCAGCAGTTCACCGTCAATTGATGAGTGATGTGCCTTATGGCGTTTTGCTTTCCGGCGGATTGGATTCTTCTATCACGTCGGCTGTAGCTAAAAAATATGCGCAGAAACGTATAGAATCTGGTGATACAGTTGATGCCTGGTATCCACAATTGCACTCGTTTGCTGTAGGTTTAGAAGGCTCGCCCGATTTAGCAGCAGCACAAGTTGTAGCCGACCATTTAGGAACCATTCATCACGAAATAAAATTTACGATTCAGGAAGGGTTAGACGCCGTTCGTGATGTAATTTACAATATAGAAACATACGATGTTACCACGATTAGAGCTTCCACGCCAATGTATTTGATGGCAAGAGTTATCAAGTCAATGGGAATAAAAATGGTATTGTCCGGCGAAGGTTCAGATGAATTGTTTGGAGGTTATTTATACTTCCATAAAGCTCCAAATGCAAGAGAATTTCATGAAGAAACAGTACGTAAATTAAGCAAACTGCACATGTACGATTGTCTTCGTGCGAACAAAAGTTTAGCGGCCTGGGGAATTGAAGGACGCGTACCATTTTTGGATAAAGAATTCATGGATGTGGCCATGCGAATCAATCCGCAAGACAAAATGATCAATGGTGAACGAATGGAGAAATGGGTGCTTCGTAAAGCATTTGAAGATATGTTGCCAGCGAGTGTAGCATGGAGACAAAAAGAGCAATTTAGTGATGGCGTTGGCTACAGTTGGATTGATACTTTGAAAGAAGTGGTTGCCAAAGAAATTTCAGATGAGCAATTAGCGAATGCTAAATTTAAATTCCCAATTCAAACGCCAACATCGAAAGAAGAATATTATTACCGCTCCATTTTCACGGAACATTTCCCAAGCGATGCAGCAGCCTTATGCGTTCCGCAGGAAGCAAGTGTAGCGTGCAGCACGAAAATAGCATTAGAGTGGGATGAAGCGTTTAAAAACATGAATGATCCTTCCGGTAGAGCTGTGGCAAATGTCCATGACGATGCCTATGTCAAAGCATAATAAAGAGTTTAAAGAGATAAGGGAAGCCTTAAAAAGAAAACTCGAGAGTAGTAACTTGAGTTTTGTTTGAAGTTTAGTTTGTTAAATCTGTCTCGAGACTTCGGGATTTCAGATTCTAAACGTCCGTCATTTTTGATGGGCGTTTTTTGTTGAAATAATGCCAAAAATGTTAATAACTTAAAGGTTTTGAACCCAATTTTCAATAGGAAATCCTATGCGTTTTTATATATTTGCTCGTTAGATGAAAAATAGATTTTTTACGATAAAATAATATGAGCGACGAGATTAAAAAGAACAGTTATTCGGCCGATAGTATTCAGGCATTAGAAGGAATGGAGCACGTAAGAATGCGTCCTTCCATGTATATTGGAGATACTGGAGTTAGAGGTTTGCATCACTTGGTTTATGAAGTGGTTGATAACTCTATCGATGAGGCATTAGCTGGACATTGTGACACTATTGGTGTTATTATTAACGAAGACAATTCGGTTACCGTTGAAGATAACGGACGTGGAATTCCGGTTGATATTCACAAAAAAGAAGGCGTTTCTGCGCTTGAGGTTGTAATGACCAAAATTGGAGCGGGAGGTAAATTTGATAAGGATTCGTATAAAGTTTCAGGAGGTCTTCACGGTGTTGGAGTATCTTGTGTTAACGCATTATCTGACCATTTAAGAGCTACGGTTTACAGAGAAGGAAAAGTATACGAGCAAGAATACGAAAAAGGGAAAGCGATGTATCCTGTGAAGCAAATTGGCGAAACAGACAAACGCGGAACAATGGTTACTTTTCATCCGGATAGAACCATCTTTACACAAACCATAGAGTATTCTTACGATACCATTGCGGGTCGTATGCGGGAATTGTCTTTTCTGAACAAAGGAATTACAATTACACTTACCGATAGGAGAGATGTAAATGATAAAGGCGAATTTGCATCAGAAGTTTTCCATTCACAGGAAGGATTAAAAGAATTCGTTCGCTTTTTAGATAAAGGTCGTGAAGCAATTATTTCGCATGTAATCAGCATGGAGCACGAAAAAGGAGAAGTTCCTGTTGAAGTGGCTTTGGTGTATAACACCAGTTATTCTGAAAATATCTTTTCGTATGTAAATAACATCAATACACACGAAGGCGGAACGCATCTGCAAGGTTTCCGTATGGGATTAACCCGTACGTTGAAAAAGTATGCTGATTCATCTGGTTTATTAGATAAATTAAAATTCGAAATTACAGGTGATGATTTCCGTGAAGGATTGACCGCGATTATTTCGGTAAAAGTTCAGGAACCACAGTTCGAAGGACAAACCAAAACCAAATTAGGAAATAGAGAAGTAGTTTCTCCGGTTTCTCAGGCGGTTGCCGAAATGTTAGAGAATTATTTGGAAGAAAATCCAAATGATGCCCGAATCATTGTGCAAAAAGTAATCCTTGCCGCTCAGGCACGTCATGCTGCTAAGAAAGCGCGTGAAATGGTACAACGCAAAACCGTTCTTGGCGGTGGCGGTTTACCAGGAAAATTATCGGATTGTTC
>JAYTGH010000048.1:0-2765 GCA_043733645.1 Flavobacterium sp.
ATGGCGAGCTTGGCACCAATCCAACCACCGAGAGCATTGCAGACAGCCATTGGTATTGCAATCGCCCATATAATTTTTCCTTTTAAAACAAATAGGCAAATCGAACCAAAGTTGGTTGCCAAGTTGACCATTTTGGCATTTGCCGAAGCATGAAGAAAATCAAAGCCTAAAACGGTTACAAAAGCCAACACCAAAAAACTTCCTGTTCCCGGACCAATAAAGCCGTCATAAAATCCGAGAAGGACACTCATAGAAACGGCCAGTAAGAGTTGGCGCTTAACCGTATGCTCTTTCGCCTGATGGATTCCGAAGTCTTTTTTGGTAAATGTATAAATGGCAATTAAAGTCAACACGATCAAAAGGAGCGGCTTCATAAAATCGTTATGCACTTTGGTCAGCAAATTGGAACCTAAAAATGCGGAAGCAAAAGCAACAACCGCCATAATGGAAAGTAGTTTCCAATTCATATCCACCTTTTTCAGATACTGATTCGCTGCAAAACTGGTTCCGCTAAAAGCGGGGATTTTCAACGAGCCAATTATGGAGGAAACAGCAAGGTTTGGTAATAAAATCAAGGCAATTGGAGCTTGTATCAATCCGCCGCCGCCTACAATGGCGTCGACAAATCCGGCAAAGAAAGACGCAATGCAAAGAATGATTATAATATAAGTTTCCATTTTTTCAAACAAAAAGAGGCACAAAACTGTACCTCTATATTCTATTTTCTATATTCTATATTCTTAAACTCTAACAATATTGGCTCCAAGCGCACGAAGCCTTTCGTCAATGCGTTCGTAACCTCTGTCAATTTGTTCAATATTCTGGATTGTAGAAGTTCCTTTAGCAGAAAGTGCAGCAATCAACAAGGAAATTCCCGCACGGATATCAGGTGAACTCATAACCGTTGCCTTCAATTGCGATTTGAAATCATGTCCCATAACTACGGCCCTATGCGGATCGCACAACATGATTTTGGCTCCCATATCAATTAATTTATCCACAAAGAACAAACGGCTTTCAAACATTTTTTGATGAATTAATACATCGCCATTTGCCTGAGTTGCCACAACTAAAATGATACTCAATAAATCAGGTGTAAATCCTGGCCATGGTGCATCGGCAATGGTTAGAATAGAACCATCAATATCAGTTTTTACTGTATAGCCTTTGGTATGAGCCGGAATATAAATATCGTCTCCTTTTCTTTCTAAAGTAATACCCAATTTTCTGAACACACTTGGAATTACACCAAGATTGTCCCACGAAACATTTTTAATTGTGATTTCACTTTTGGTCATAGCTGCAAGGCCAATCCAAGAGCCAATTTCAATCATATCAGGCAAGATTCTGTGCTCACAACCTCCCAGTTTTTCAACACCTTCAATCGTCAATAAGTTTGAACCAACTCCAGTGATTTTTGCTCCCATTGAGTTTAACATTTTACACAACTGTTGCAAATAAGGTTCGCAAGCCGCATTGTAAACTGTTGTTATTCCTTCCGCTAAAACAGCAGCCATTACTATGTTTGCTGTTCCTGTCACCGATGCTTCATCAAGCAACATATGTGCTCCTTTTAATCTTCCTTTACATTCAACACCATAAAAATGGTCTTCTCTTTCGTATCTGAATTTTGCCCCCAAATTGATAAATCCTTCAAAGTGCGTATCCAAACGACGACGACCAATTTTATCGCCACCCGGTTTTGGAATATACCCTTTCCCATAGCGCGCTAAAAGCGGGCCAACAATCATAATAGAACCTCTTAAACTTCCACCTTCTTTTTTAAAAGCTTCAGTTTCAAGATAACCTACATTTACATCGTCTGATTGAAAAGTTATTGAACCTGGTCCATTTTTTTGGATTTTCACGCCTAAGTTGCCTAGAAGCGTTATCAATTTATTGACATCTATAATGTCTGGAATATTGTTAATTGTTACTTTTTCAGGAGTTAAAAGTACGGCGCATAATATTTGTAATGCTTCATTTTTGGCTCCTTGCGGTATTACATCACCTTTTAATTGGATGCCTCCTTCAATTTTAAAAGTTCCCATATTTCTTATTATCGGTTGTCAGTTATCGGTTGTCGGTCAATGAATAAAACAGACAACGGATGACAGACAACTATTTTGGATTATTGTTATTATTTTTCTTTATAAACGGCTTCTTACCGTTTTTGTTGATTTTAATCTTCGGGTTAGAAATTGGCATGTTTTTGTTAGACATTTTTTTATTGGTCCGCATCAAATCATTTGTAGTCAATAACTCTTCGGTACTTTGAAGTAAATTTAATTTCCCATCTGACAATTCATAAAGATGCTCAAAAATCACAGTATCTGTAACCGTGTCTTTATTCCAACTTAAATAGGATTTTTTCATGTGGTTGGCAATGACTTTCACCAAGGCATTTTTCATTTCACCATCTTCCCAACTGTTGGCGACATCAATCATATACTTGATGTTATTGCCATAAAAACGATATTTTGGATTTTTTTGAGGATAGGCTAATCTTTCAGGTTTTAGATGAATCACATCTCTGGTCGGAATTGGATAAGGAGAATCAACATCTAATTTAAAGTCGGACATAATAAATATCTGATCCCATAATTTGTGCTGAAAATCAGGCACATCACGCAAGTGTGGGTTCAAACTTCCCATGACCTGAATAATATATTTTGCCACTTGATTGCGCTTTTCTTTATCTTCAATAACTGTTGCTTGGTCAATCAATTTCTGCAAATGACGACCATATTCAGGAATGATTAAAT
>JAYTGH010000049.1:0-2760 GCA_043733645.1 Flavobacterium sp.
TAACACTGAAAACAGAGGAGATTATAGCACTTGAAGTGCTTTACAAGAATGCCCTCGATAACAGCACCAGAAAACGTAGTCACTGCTTGCTTTTAAGCCGTCAAAAACGAACGATTACTGATCTATCGAAAGTTTTTGAAGTAAATCGCAGAACCATAGAACGATGGCTCAATGATTGGGATGTAAGCGGATTAAATTCTCTTCCAATTTTACCTGGGCGAGGTGTAAAAACCCGTTTGAAAGGATATGAGGAAGAGATCGCAAAACTATTAGAGCTTCACAGCAGAAATTTAAAAAATGTATTGCTTCATTTTGAGAAGGAACACAATATTAAAATCTGCAAGAAGACCTTGCAGAATTTTTTAAAAGATACTGGGCTATAGATGGAAACGAGCCAGATTGTCTTTAAAAAGCAAGCAGAACAAAGCTGATTTTGAATTCAAACAACAACAAATTGAAAGTTTAAAACAATTGGAAGACAGCGGATTCATAGATCTTTACTTTGGTGATGAAAGCCACTTTGGACTTACACCTAATGTGCCATATGCATGGCAAACAAAGGATAATCCGATATTGCTACCTGCTGCTAAAGGCAAGTTTCTTAATGTTGTAGGTTTAATGAGCCGGAAGAATAATTTGTTTTTTGAAATGCTTGAAACAACATTCAATTCCGATAGCTTTATTCAATTCATGGAACGGGTTGTTGCCCAGACAGTTAAAAAGACAGTTGTAATACTTGACAATTGTCCTATTCACAAATCCAAAAAGTTCAAAACCAAAATCGAAGAATGGAAGGAAAATGATGTAATGATTTACTTCTTACCTCCTTATTCACCGGAATTAAACCTGATCGAGATTTTGTGGCGTAGAATCAAATATCAATGGCTGAGTTTTGATGCCTATCTCAGTTTTCAGAATCTCAAAGAACGCCTATCGTATGTGCTATATAATTTCGGCAGCAAATACGACATTATATTTTAACCATTACTTAGTATTGATGAAATAGAAAACATATATAAAAAACTTACCCAAAACTTTCTTTTTAACATTTATACTATATCAAATGATATTGATGTATTCATTGCCTTTGAAACAATGAATAACAGAGGTAAACCGCTATCACATCTTGAATTATTGAAAAATCGGCTAATTTACCTTTCTACAAAGTTTTCAGATGATAATTCGGAAAAGGAACAATTAAGAAAAAGAATTAACGAATGCTGGAAATCGGTTTATCACAATCTTGGAAAAAACAAAGACAATCCATTAGAGGACGATAAATTTTTAATAAATCATTTCTTTATTTATTTTGGGAAAGAGCTAATTGAGGGTGAAGAAAAGGGAAATCGTTCATTAAGAGGATTGCGAAGGTTATATCGATTTGAATTTTCAGATTATCTATTAGAAACTGTTTTTACTTCAAAAAACATTAATAACGGCACTAAATACAAATTATCAATACAATTTGTCGATGAATATGTAAGAGATTTAAAAAATTCAGTAGAGTTTTGGTATAAAATAAATAATCCAACTAAAAGTGATTTTTCAAATGAAGAAATTGAATTCTTAGAAAAAATTAACAGAGGTGGCTTTGAAGAGTTTTCTTCATTAATACTAGTTTTTTATTGCAAGGAAAAAGACAAGAAAAAAAGAATAGAGTTCTTGAAATTAGTTGAAAAAATTGTATTTATTAGTTTATTGCTTAATCAAAGATTTTATTACCGTGTTGGAAATGAACCATGGATAATAGCCGCAATTGACTTATATATTGGATCTATCAGTTCAGACAATGTAATAAAACAATTAGAAAGTAATATTAAAGAATTCAACAGTAATAAAGAGTATTGGAAGGATGTTATTCAAGGGTTTAAAAATAATGGTTTTTACAAATGGAATGGGATTAGGTACTTTCTATTTGAGTATGAAATGTTTCTTCAAAGCTATTCAAAATCAAAAAAAAGGAAAATAAATTGGAATGATTTCATTTCTGAGCTACCGGATTTCAAGACAATTGAACATATTTATCCACAAAATCCAAGATTGGAATGTTGGACCAAAGTTTTTAGTGGTTACAACCCAAAAGAAAGAAGTATTTTAAGGCATTCATTAGGTAATTTACTACCACTTTCACAACCAAAAAATTCAAGTTTTGGGAATAAGTGTTTCTTAGATAAAATCGAAAACCAAGAAAATACAATTGGATATAGATATGGTTCATTTTCCGAAAATAAAATTGCGACCTATACCAGCTGGACACCAAATGATATATTAGAGAGAGGCGTTGAAATGTTGGAATTTCTTGAAAAAAATTGGGAAATAAATGTTGGCAATAGAGCCGAAAAAATAAAATTTCTAAATCTTGAATTTGTAAAAGAGAAAAAAAAAGCTACAAACAAAGTTTAGTAAACAAGTTCCCCTCGTTTGTAACGAGTGGGAGTTTGTTTTGAGTTTGTAACTCGTCGATAAATAATAAAATTTCACTTCCTTCAAAACCGATCCCAATCCCCCAAAAATCCCCTCCCCTTACCTCCAAATCCACTCCCAATCCCCAAAAACTCAAAAACCTGACGTTTTGCGATAATAAATGGCAAAGCGCAACCACCATAAGTTGGCTAATAGATTTGTGACTGAGCAATAAAAAACACCTGAAAACCCAGTAAACACTGGGGT
Organism: Flavobacterium sp.; assembly: GCA_043733645.1. Lineage (GTDB taxonomy): Bacteria > Bacteroidota > Bacteroidia > Flavobacteriales > Flavobacteriaceae > Flavobacterium. Next base: position 2,671 of record JAYTGH010000049.1, read on the forward strand.
TGAACCGATCTGAAAATAATTTATAAAATTTTTGAATCTTTTATTTTAATATTCCGTAAATTAGTGTGTATTTAAATTTTTTAATAATAA
>JAYTGH010000050.1:0-7650 GCA_043733645.1 Flavobacterium sp.
GCCACCACTCGTGGTTGTCCGTATAAATGTAACTGGTGCGCCAAACCCATTTATGGCAATAGATACAACGCACATTCACCGGAATACATCGTCAAAGAAATTGAATTTTTAAAAGCTAATTTTGGCGTAACTCGTTTCTGGATGTGTGATGATATTTTTGGCTTAAAGCCGAATTGGGTTCAGGAATTCAATGCAAAACTCAAAGAGAAAAACCTGAAAATTAGCTATTATATTCAAAGTCGCGTCGATTTATTATTGAAACAAGATACGATTGATTGTCTTGCCGAATCGGGTTTGGAAGAAGTTTGGGTTGGTGCCGAAAGCGCTTCACAAAAAATTCTAGATGCTATGGATAAAGGCACAACTGTCGAACAGATTTATCAAGCAACATCTATTCTGAAATCCAAAAAAATCAAAGTGGCGTTCTTTCTGCAGTTTGGTTATTTAGGCGAAAATCAGGAAGATATTGCCAAAACTATTGCGATGGTTAAGGAATTAATGCCCGATAATATTGGTATTTCTGTTTCCTATCCGTTACCCGGAACCAAATTTTATGACAAAGTAAAAGATGATTTGAAACTAAAATCGAACTGGACCGATTCGGACGATTTTGATATGCTGTTTCATGGCACATACAATTCTGGTTATTACCGAAAACTGCAGCGTTTTGTGCATAAAGAGTTCAGAAAACAACAAGGTTTTCAGAATTTGAAACTTGCTATTTCACAGCCGTCACATATTTCTGTTGCTCATTTAAAATCGATTGCAAAATTGGGCTATTATGTTCCGAGTGCTTTTTTAGATACCATTTTACTCAAAAAATTACAGTAATATGAATGCTAGTTTTGACAAAGCCGCTTTAAATTATGACGAAACATTTACCACTACCGAAATTGGAAAAATGCAACGAAACTTAGTCTATAAACAGCTATCGAAACAAACAATTTCAGTTAAAAACATACTAGAAATCAATTGCGGAACAGGGGAAGATGCGATATGGCTGGCACAGCAAAATTTCAATGTAATTGCAACTGACATTTCTCCAAAAATGATTGAAATCGCCAGAAGCAAAGGATCTTTTGACAATCTGAAATTTCTAAGGATTGATATAAAAACAATTCATTCATCGCTTGACATACAAACATTCGATTTGGTGTTTTCCAACTTTGGTGGACTTAATTGCCTGTCAAAACCAGAATTAAAAAAGTTCTTTCAGGATGCCAATTTGATTCTTTCTGAAAAAGGGAAAATAGTTTTGGTAATTATGCCAAAGAACACGCTTTGGGAACAAGCTTATTTTTTGGCGAAAGCCCAATTTTCAAAAGTTTTCAGAAGAAAAAAAGAATTCGTTTTAGCCCATGTTGATGGAGAAAAAGTGCCTACGTATTACTACAACCCAAAAGATATCGTAAATTTAGCAAAGAATGATTTTGAACTGATTGCCCAAAAACCGATTGGCTTTTTTGTCCCGCCCTCTTATTTAGAACCGTTTTTTAAGAACAAAAAAGGATTGTTACGATTTTTAAATTCTTTAGAAAAGATAATTTTAAATGGGTCGTTTCTTTCAAAATATGCCGATCATTACATCATAATTTTGCAAAAACGATGAGCATTCTTTTTACACACGCGTATTATTTATCTAATGATCCAAAAGAGCAAAAGATAATGAAACCATACCCACCATTGGGTTTGCTGTATGTTTCGGCATATCTGAAAAGTAAAAATGTTGTGAATGAAGTTTTTGATACCACATTTTCATCCCAAAAAGAACAACTCGATTTTATAACTCAAAAGGATCCGAAAATTATTTGTATTTATACCAATCTGATGACCAAAATTGAGGTTATTAAATTGATTAAAATCCTAAAAACAGACCTATTTAACTTTCCGGAAATTGTACTTGGCGGACCAGATGTTACTTATAACATTGAGAATTATTTAAATGTCGGAGCCGATTTTTTAGTTATTGGCGAAGGTGAGGAAACCATTTTCGAATTGTATAATGCCATTATGAACGGCAAAAGTTTTTACGAAGTAGAAGGAATAGCTTTTCTGGAAAACAATTTGGTTATAAAGACCAACGCCCGAACCAAATTCAAAGAATTAGACGAGTTGCCGCTACCGGATAGGGAAGCCATCAACATGTATAATTATCTCGAAACCTGGAAAAAAAATCACGGCGAAAGCTCGATGACGATTTCTACACAACGTGGTTGTCCTTATACCTGCAAATGGTGCAGCACTGCGGTTTACGGACAAAGTTATCGTCGAAGACCGCCACATCAGGTAGCAGCCGAAATGAAATTACTGAAAGAGAAATACAATCCAGATGCGATTTGGTTTGTAGATGATGTTTTTACAATAAGCCACAAATGGCTGACCGCTTTTCACGAAGAAGTGGTCAAACAAAGAGCCCAAATCAGATTTGAATGTATCACTCGTGCCGAAAGACTGAATGATGAAATTTTACGCTTATTAAAAGAAGCCGGATGTTTCCGCATTTGGATTGGCGCCGAAAGCGGTTCGCAGGAAATCATTGATGCGATGGATAGAAGAGTAGATGTCAATCATGTGAAAAAAATAATTCAGGATGCCAATGCTATGGGTATTGAAACCGGAACTTTCATCATGCTGGGTTATCCGGGAGAAACAAAGAAAAACATAGATGAAACAATACAATACCTGAAGGAAGCTAAACCGACGCACTACACGATTACAATTGCATATCCTATTAAAGGAACTTCGCTATACAATGAAATTGAAGATAAGATTACAGAGCGTCCAAACTGGGAAAGTTCGACTGATAGAGAAATTGATTTTAAAAGAACCTATTCCAGAAAATATTATAACTATGCGGTTTCTAAAGTGATAAACGAAGTAGAATTTGACCGCGAAATTTCGAAGACAAGTCTGAAAGCCATCAAGCTTAAAACCAAATCCATTGTCGCTACAACATTAATGAAACTGTATAAATAATGTTGAAATTCATTTCTTTTTTTCGAAAAAAGTATCCGGAATTTGTGCAAGTTCCACTATTAAAAGTTCCAGAAAACACTGTTGAAGTAATTTTGGAAAACAAACAATACACGGCTACTTGTTTTCATTTGTTATACGAACCACAACTTATTGGTATAAAAATTAACGAACCGATTACGAATGGGCAAAGAAGTCAAATAACAACAATAACTGTTAGCAAATTCCATAAAACAAAATTGAACTGGAGAGTAGGTTTTAAAACCACTATAAATCTTGGTGCCGAAACTATTTTTCTTTTTGAAGTGCTTACAGCCGATTTAAAAATCAATTTTTTAGAACGTCTTTATATCCGTCGTTTTTTTGAAAGAGCCGTCAAAAAGAACAACTATGTCATCAGCACATTCAACACAGCTGTTTTTGATAAGATGATTTCGTTTTTTTATTATCCAAAACCGGTTTATATAATAAGTACAACAGCAACGGCAGGAGAAAATGCCTTTCCGGTGGATACTTGCCGACAAGTGGGTACTTACTTTGTTTTTGGGGTAAGGACTTCCAATAAAAAAATGCAGCAGGTCACTATTGGAGATACTCTTGCCATTGGCATTTCCGAGTTTTCAAAAAAACATTTAATTTATCAGTTGGGAAATTACAGTCCGGAAAAGCGGGAGATTGATTATACGATGGACACTCATTATGGAATCGCTGTACCCAATATTGTTTCAAAATACAATTGGGTTACGCTAACTCAAATCCATTCCTATGAATCGCAAAAGGTGTACGTCGCTGAAATTATTGGCGATGAAAAAATACGGAATCAAGTGCCTTTTTTGGCTCACATTCATAAATTTTGGCTTTTGCCAAAAACAAAGTAGCATAATCCTAAAAAAAGTACCTTTGAGCAAACTGATATTAGAAGCATTAAAAAAACTATGAAACCATTCCAGTTATTTAATGACATCTACACCATTATTCCCGAAAACAAGAAAAAAAGTTTTCGAAAACTTTTGTATAAATCCATTTTTTTTAGTCTGCTCGATTTGATATCCGTGGCTTATCTGATTCCGGTGCTTTTACTTGTGTTAGATAAAACCAAATTGAATTATTTTTTGCAGAAGCATCACTTTGCTGTTGATTTTCTCAACTCGCGGACTATTGGTTTTGGCGTGCTCTTTCTCGTTGTTTTTTATGTGGTGAAAAACGTGTTGCAAACCAAATTCAATAGCCAGCTTTATAATTTTTTATATGGCTTGTCACATGATATATCATCAGACATACTTGAAAAATACCTAAACGGTGATTACCTCTTATTTCAGCAACAAAACAAAGGAAATCTGATTCAAAATGCTACAACTTTGGCTCGTGATTTTGCAACTTGTTTGCTACCGTCATTATTGCTTTTAACAGCCGAAAGTCTCACTTTTTTAGTTATTATTGTCGCTTTGTTGTTGTGTTATTTTAAATTAACGCTTTTAGCCTTATTGGCCACAATAATTTTTGCCTTAATCATTTACCGAATCAAAAAAGGAGAAATGCATCTGATTAATACAACTTATAAAGAAACCGCTTCCAAAGCCAATGCCGAATTACTAAATATTTTAGAAGGCTATCTTGAAATTAAAAGTTCGGGGAACCATGACGAATTCTTAAACGAATTTAAAACACACAACCAAAAACTGAACAAAGTCAGCAGTTTGCTAAATGCTTCTTCCGCCAATTACGCTAAATACTTGGAGGTTTTTTTAATCATCGGAATAGCGATGCTCGCAGGCTATGCTTTTTTCTTTTCAACTGGTAATGAAACCTTGATTTTGTTTACTGTTTTAGGAGCTTTAAGCATTAAAATCGTTCCGGCTATGAGTAAAATTCTTCATGCTATAACCATGATTAATTCCTATTTCTATAGTATTGCGATACTCAAAAAGGGACAACCATCAACAAAAAATGTTCAATATTCCGACTTTACTAATAGCATTGAATTTAAAGAAATCAACTTTCGTTATAATGAAAATACTATTCTTTTTGACAACTTGAATTTTACCATCAAAAAAGGTGAGGTCATTGGCATCAAAGGAATTACCGGAGCAGGAAAAACTACTTTTTTACATATCGCCGCGGGATTGCTATCACCTAACAAAGGAACTATTATTATTGATGGCAAAACCGTCGAAAAAAACCATTTTTTCTCGTTTGTGAGTTATGCATCTCAACAGCCCTTTTTATTCAACGGTACGCTGTTGGAAAACATCACCATGCGAGAAAATCCAGAAACTATTGATTTGAATTATGTACAGTATCTAATGGAAAATCTTGATTTGAAATCTTTGATAACACAACTTCCAAACGGACTTCAGACCATCATTACTCACAACACATCAAAATTATCAGGCGGACAAAAACAACGTTTGGCATTGGCAAGAGCATTGTATCATAAACCGCAACTTTTGATTTTAGATGAATCGACCAATCAGCAAAATAAAGAACTGGAAATCTCGATGTATTCTTTCATTCGGAAAATAGTTGTTTGTAATAAAATGGCAGTAATTACTGTTTCTCATCATTCTGAAATGGATGCTTTTTGTGACCAAGTTTATCTTCTTGATAAAAACAAGCTTATTCCGACGGTATGAAAAAACTACTCTTTATAACACCCGGATTCCCAAAAGACATTACCGATAGTCATGTGATTCCGTTCTTACAACAAATTTTTTTATCTTTTAAAAGAAAGTATCCTGAAGTAGAATTAACGATCATAACCATTCACAAACCTATTGGCAAACCCTATTTTTGGAACAAAATCCAAGTCATTCCTTTGAATGGAAATGATGTAAAATACCCAATGAAATTAGGTTTTTTGGCGAAATCTTTTTTCAAAATTTACCAATTGCATCAGAAAAATAAGTATGACGGAATACTCAATTGCTGGTTTCATGAGTTTAGTGTTTTCATGCCGTTAATTCATCCTAAAAATTATACCTGGCTACTAGGTCAGGATGTTAAGAAAAGCAATTGGAGTTTGCGTTTGTTTAAACCAAATCCTGAAAAAATAATGGCATTGTCTCATTATAACAATGCTATTTTATATGAAACTGCTAAAATCAGAGCGCATAAAATTATTCCGATGGCCATTGACGAAAGTATTTTCCCAGAGATTAATCTTAGAGAACGTCCTATTGATATTTTTGGTGCCGGCTGGTTTTCGGGATTAAAAAATTACATCCTTTTTTTAGCTGTTATTTTGGAAGTAAGAAAAATAAAACCCGATATAAAAGTCGAAATTGCAGGAGCTGGTGAACAGGAAAATGAGCTAAAAAACTTTGTGAAAGCCAACAATCTCTTTAAGAATGTCGCTTTCTTGGGATTGTTAACGCATCAGGAAACAATAAACAAAATGAACCGATCAAAAATTTTTCTGCACACCTCAACTTTTGAAGGTGGTTCAACAGTATATTTTGAATCCTTGTACTCGGGATGCCAACTCGTAGGAACTCTTCCGATGATGGACAAACCAGTAGAAAACTTTTATTACTGCCCAACTGAGGCTGAAATTGTAGCTACTATTTCTTATTTACTTGCAAATCTCAAACCACCAAAACGGGTGAGTTATTATTCGATGGATTTTGTTTGTGAAGAAATTTATAATCTGTTTTATCCTTGAGCATTAAGCCGCTTTATTACTTCAGAAGTTTGGATTCCAATCGCTTCAAAAGAAGTTTTTGATTTGAATATTTGCTGTGTTTTTATTCTTTCGGATTCAATATCTATTTGATCCAAATGACTTAATTTTTCAGCAAGGTGGTTCCAATTTCCTTTCTCAAAATGCATTCCCACTTTTCCTTTATCTGTCATAAATAAGAACGATGGAATACTACTTGTCAAAGGAATACAGCCACAAGCAGTTGCTTCAGCCATAGCACCGCTGCTTCCTTCAGTATGGGAGCAGGCTATGTAGAAATCGGCCGCATTATACCAATCCTCTAGCTTAGCATTCTCAATTTTTCCTTTTAAAAAAACGAAGCTTTCCATATTGTTTTTAATAATAAAGTCTTGAACTTCACGCAATAAATCAGTTCTGTTATAAAATAAATACAAAGAGAAAACAGCGCCTTTAGTTTTAAAATCCCTTGTGGCTTTCAGCATGGTCATCGGATCTTTGTTTTTATCAAGTCCGCCAACCCACAGAAATACCAATCCATTAGTGTCAATTCCGATTTGTTTTCTGCTTGTCAACTTATCATTGAGCTGAAAATGCGTGGAGCATTCCATGATTTCAAAAACGTTTTCTTCTGAAGAAACCAATCCTTTGGCAATAAAATTTTTAGCCTGCGCTTTGGTAACAAACAAATAAGCAGCTGCTTTGCCGTATGCCAGTTTTTGAATAAAGCATTTAAGCCAATTACCAGACGGTTCTCCGGCGTGATGCTGTACAATCCATTTGACTTTTCTGCCCAATAAATTCCTCAGTAGCCAAAAGCGAATCGGAAAGGGAAATCCATGAAAAAGCACCACTACATTTTGCTGTGTTTTACAATAATGATAAAACTTAATCAAATCATGCAGTTTGTAACGGTACAGCTTATAATTAGCATCTTCCTCAAAATTAGCACCAAAACGAATAATCGTCGGCTGGATATCAGCTGCTAAAAAATTGAGATAACCCAATGAATGAGGTGT
>JAYTGH010000051.1:0-7650 GCA_043733645.1 Flavobacterium sp.
CAAAAATATCAATGATGATTAAATCGTATTTTAATTTGGTTTTCAAAACATATTCAAAAGCATCATCAATCACGATTTCAAGATTCGGAATTTTATCCAATTCAAAATACTGATTCGCAATAGCTATAACTGCTTCATCAATTTCAACTCCGGTAATTTTCCCTTTGAATTTAATTTCATCAACCAAAGTTTTAATTACACTTCCACCGGCAACACCAAGAACCAAAATGCTTTCAAAATTTCGAATGCGCTCAAAACCTATATATTTCAAGCCTTTTCTGAGTATTCGTTGCAGACTTCCATACGAATAATTGGTACTTTTACTGTCTAAAACCAATTCGCCATTGTTCCAGGTTACTTCAAGCGATTTGCTTACCGCAGAGTTTTTTTGGTAAACGTTAATCGGAATAAAATAGCTAAACAGTTTTCGAATCATCGATAAAAGTTTTTCTCAAAAGTAAGACAGAAACATTAAATTTACGCAAAATAAAGATTATGAAACAACGACTTTATAAATTTATTTTCTTTCGATTACTTGGATGGAAATTGATTGGAACACTCGACGAGTCAATCAAAAAGTGTGTTGTTATTGTTATTCCACATACTGCAAATGTTGATTTTTTTATTGCCTTATTAGTTCGTGGCATTATGAATGTTGAAATCAATTTTGTCGGTAAAAAGGAATTGTTTGTATTTCCGTTTGGTTATTATTTCAGAAGTGTTGGCGGTGCTCCTTTAGACCGAAGCGGAGGTAAAAATAATGTAGACGCAACTGCCGAAGTATTCAACAAACACGAAACATTTCGCTTGGCATTATCACCCGAGGGAACACGCAAAAAAGTAACAGAACTACGAACAGGATTTTATTTTATTGCACTAAAAGCCAATGTTCCCATTATTCCTGTTGCTTTTGATTATGGCAAAAAAGAAGTCAAAGTTGGCGAACCAATTACGGTCACAGGAAATTATGAAGAAGATATGAAAGTTATTTTGCCGTTTTATAAAGACGTTATCGGAAAAATTCCGGAAAGAAGTTTTATAGTTTAAAATCAAATGAATGAATTATTCAGAGTTACATAAAGAATATAAAGAAGAATCAATTTTCGGACGCTATATTACGTTGGAACATATAGAACCATTAATTTTAAAGCATCAAGCTGAAATTATAGGACAAACTGTTTTGGGAAAACCTATTTACAAATTGCAGTTCGGAATAGGAAAAACCAGAATCCTAATGTGGTCACAAATGCACGGAAACGAAGGCACGACAACGAAAGCGTTGTTTGATTTTATAAATTTTCTGCTTTCTAATACAAAAGTAAGTAATCCCTTTTTAGATAATTTTACCTTTTGTATGTTGCCAATGCTCAATCCTGATGGCGCAAAATTATATACCAGAGAAAATGCCAACGCAATAGATTTAAACCGTGATGCTCAAAATCTTTCACAACCGGAAAGTATAGCACTTCGAAAAACATTCGAAACTTTCCAACCGAATTACTGCTACAATCTACATGACCAACGTACTATTTATGGGGCAGGAGAATCAGGCGATTCGGCTACGGTTTCTTTTTTAGCTCCAGCTTTTAATGAAAATCGCGATATTAATGAAGTTCGAATCAAAGCCATGAACGTCATTGTAGTGATGAACAAAACTTTGCAACAATTTATCCCAAATCAGGTGGGACGATTTGATGATTCGTTTAATTTGAATTGCGTTGGAGATACTTTCCAGTACTTAAACGTACCAACAATACTTTTTGAAGCAGGGCATTTTGCCAATGATTATGAACGAGAAATTACCAGAAAATATATTTTTATTGCTTTAGTCTCGGGAATCAATTTTTTGAACGAAAACGATATAGTTCTCAATGAAATTGACGATTACCTAAAAATTTCGCAAAATAAAGTCGTTTTTTATGATTTTGTTTATAAAAATGTTAAAATAAATTATGATGGTAACGAAAAAATTATCAATTTTGCAGCTCAGTTCAAAGAAGTTCTAAATAGTGGAAAAGTAACTTTTGAAGCAGAGATTGCTCAAGTTGATAATTTAGAAAATTATTTTGGTCATGTAGAAATTGACGCTAAAGGCGAAACCTATAATGACGGCGAGAGTAATTTTCCAATTCTGGGGAAGAAAGCTAACTTTTATTTAGGAAATAGTATTCAAATAGTCAACGGTAATATCAAGTAGTTAACTTTTTCTTTTTTGAACATCAAATTTTAAAATTAGATTTTAACAAAAATATATTTTTATGAGTAAGTTTAAATTAGACGAAGTAGACCACCAAATCTTGGACATGTTGATTGACAACACCAGAATTCCTTTTACTGACATTGCTAAAAAACTGTTGATTTCAGCAGGAACTGTGCATGTTAGAGTTAAGAAAATGGAAGATCAAGGGATAATCATGGGTTCTTCATTATCTTTAGACTATGAAAAACTGGGCTATTCTTTTATAGCTTATGTTGGTGTGTTTTTGAATAACACTTCACAAACTAAATTTGTTTTAGAAAGAATCAATGAAATCCCTTATGTGACTGTGGCTCACGTAACTACAGGAAAGTTCAACATCTTCTGTAAAATTAGAGCAAAAGATACTAAACACGCAAAAGACGTAATCTTTATGCTTGATGATATTGAAGGTGTTTATAGAACAGAAACGATGATATCATTAGAAGAAAGCATCAATGACAAAAAGCGTTTGATGCATACTATTTTCCAGGAATTAGACTAGTTATCTGCTAAAAATAAAAATGAAACCTCAAGTGAAAACTTGAGGTTTTTTTATTAATTTAAGCCAAAATTACTTCAGCTCGAAAATGAAGAAAAGAATTTCATTAGTATTGCTTCTTGCATTGCTGTCAGCATTGTTATTCCAGTTCAAATGGAAAAATGCTGATGATGATTTTGTTTTTTATGTTGTAAACCCAAAGCAGCAGGAAGTATTTCTTTACCTGAAAAGAAAGGATGAAGCTAATAGCATTGCAAATTTTAAATCTACGCTTGCTCAAAATAATGAAGAGTTATTATTTGTTATGAATGGTGGAATGTATAAAAAAGACAAATCGCCACAAGGACTTTGTATTCAAGATGGAATTATATGTTCAGCCCTTGATACTAATAATGGCAATGGTAATTTTTATATGATGCCTAATGGGGTTTTCTATTTGGATACAAACGGTTTAGCAGTTGTTTGTAAAACAGAAGATTTTAAAAACAATAAAACTATAAAATATGCAACGCAATCCGGTCCAATGTTGGTGATTGATGGAGAAATCCATAAGGCATTTAGTAAAGGTTCGAACAATCTGAATATCAGAAATGGAGTCGGAATTTTACCGAACAACAAAATCCTGTTTGCTATGTCGAAAAAGAAAATCAATTTTTATGATTTTGCCGAATTCTTCAAAAGTAAAGGCTGTAAAAATGTCTTGTATTTAGACGGATATGTATCGAGAACCTATTGTCCAAGTCAAAATTGGATACAAACTGATGGAGATTTCGGAGTTATAATCGGAGTTGTTTCTAAAAATTAAAGTTATGTATACATTACCAAAAATCGAACGATTCAATCAGAATGTCTTATCAAAATATCATATTTACAACAGCGTTTTTATAACGTTGCCATTTGATGCGATTGATAATACGGGCGTATTGTTGCCTTTGTTTTCAGAAGTTTGCGATGCAGGTTTTAAAAAGAATTGGTCACCAAAACAGATAGTCAATTTTTTTGCTAAAAAGTATTTAGACAACGCTTCCGAAGAAACAAAAATCGATTTAATGTTTCGGTTTATTCAATATGTCGAACGCCAAATTGTACTTTTTGATGCCATTGAAGATGCCGCTTTTTCGATTGTCCATAACTTAGAAGGCAGAGGTTCGTTGCGCGATATCAAAGAAAAATCAGAAGCCAAAGACAAACACGACGAACTAATAAATTTCCTGGAAAACTTTAGTGTGCGAACGGTTCTTACTGCGCATCCAACACAGTTTTATCCGGGTTCAGTTCTTGGAATCATCACTGATTTAACTGAAGCCATTCGTAAAAATGATTTATTACAAATCAAACAATTGTTGGCACAATTAGGCAAAACACCTTTTATCAAAAAAGAAAAACCAACTCCATACGACGAAGCGGTAAGCCTGATTTGGTATCTCGAAAATGTGTTCTATCAAACCATTGGCGAGATGTTGCAGTATATGCAGAAAAATATATTTGACGGCAATACTATCGAAAATTCAATTATTAATTTAGGTTTTTGGCCAGGAGGCGATAGAGATGGTAATCCGTTTGTAACTCCCGAAATTACTGAAAAGGTTGCCAAAAGGTTGCGAACTTCAATTCTAAAATGTTATTATTTTGATATCAGGGCTTTGAGACGAAAACTGACTTTCAACCAAGTTGATACGATTATTGCCAGCTTGGAATACAAACTCTATCGTTCTGTTTTTTATTCTCAGGGAGAATTATTTATTTCTTTAGATGAATTAAATAACGAACTCAATATTGTAAAGCAAATTATAATTAACGAGCATCAGTCGTTGTATTTAGACGAAATTAATATGCTATTGCAAAAGATAAATCAGTTTGGTTTTCATTTCGCTTCTTTAGATATTCGTCAAAACAGTCACATTCACAATGCCGTTTTTGATGATATTACGGCTCTTTTGAAAAGAGAAAAAGCAGCTTATTTTCCGGATGATTTTGAGAAACTTTCCGAAGAAAATAAAATGGATGTCATTTCTGAGCTTCACTTCGATTTAAGCAATCATTTTTTTGAAAATGAAATCACGCGTTCTACTTTAGATACGATAAAACTGATGCGTGACATACAAGAACAGAATGGCGAAAGAGGCTGTAATCGTTACATCATTAGCAATAACGAAAGCGCTTTAAACGTCATAGAAACTTTTGCGATGTTCCGATTGCTAAATTGGGAAAACCCAACAGTTGATATTGTGCCGCTATTTGAATCGGTTGACGATTTGCAAAAGGCGCAGGAAATCATGGAACAATTATATCAAAATAAGGTTTATCGAAATCACATTAAACACCGAAAAGATAAGCAAACAGTAATGCTTGGCTTTTCTGATGGCACTAAAGACGGCGGTTATTTGATGGCTAACTGGAGTATTTTCAAAGCCAAAGAAATGATTACTGAAGTTTCCCGTAAATACGGAATTAAAGTAATTTTCTTTGATGGTCGAGGAGGACCACCAGCTCGTGGCGGTGGAAAAACACATAAGTTTTATGCATCTTTAGGCTCAACTATAGAAAATCAGGAAATACAGGTTACAGTGCAAGGGCAAACGATTAGTTCTAATTTTGGAACGATTGATTCTTGTCGCTATAATTTAGAAAATCTTTTGAGTGCCGGTGTTGCCAATGAAGTTTTTAACAAAAATGAAAATAATCTTTCGGCTTCGGATAAATCAATTATTGATGAATTGGCAAATAGTGGCTATAAAAAATATTTGGATTTCAAATCGCATCCAAAGTTTATTCCCTATTTGGAGCAAATGAGCACTTTGAAATACTATGCTAAAACCAATATTGGCAGTCGCCCGTCAAAGAGAAATGCTTCTGAGCAATTGAATTTTGCAGATTTGCGTGCCATTCCGTTTGTGAGTGCGTGGAGTCAAATGAAGCAAAATGTGCCTGGTTTTTTTGGAGTCGGAACCGCTTTGAAGTATTATGAAACAACCAAACAATGGGAAAAAGTGCAAAAACTCTATGATGATTCTTTGTTCTTCAGAACCTTATTGGAAAACAGTATGATGTCGTTAGCCAAATGTTATTTTCCGTTAACGGCTTATATGAAACACGATGAAGAGTTTGGTGAATTTTGGCAAATTATCTTTGATGAATTCTCAGAAACCAAACGGCTGTTACTTAAAATCGCTGGACATAAAGAACTCATGGAAAACTATCCCGATGGAAAAGCTTCTATAGCAATGAGAGAGCAAATAGTCTTGCCTTTACTGACGGTTCAGCAATATGCTTCTTCGCAAATTAATGAAATCAAAAAGCATAAAATGGGTGACGAAAAATTGCTAACTGCTTACGAAAAACTAGTAACCCGCTCATTGTTTGGGAATACGAATGCTGCAAGGAATTCAGCTTAAAACGGTTATTTTGCTCACCATTAGTGCTTTGTATGTAAAATTTATTACATAAATAAATAACCAGTGAATAATATTTTTGTAATTTAGTTTAGGTTTTTTAATGTTGGCAACAATTTAAATTGAGTTAATATGAAAAATTATACACTTCTCTTCATAGCTTGTATGCTTTCTTTTAGCAGTTTTGCTCAAAAGCGAAACACTGTCCCAACTAATAAGAAAACAGAAAAAACACCAACAAAGTCAGACACTATATCAAACAAAGGTCTTGCTGTAGTTGGATATCATGTTGATGAAAAAATAAACATGAAATTTGGTGGCGGACAAACAACCTATACCGTCTCAAGTATAGATTTAGTAGATAAAAATGAACTGGGGCCGGATAACACAAGAGTAGTAACTCCGAAATATGTAAAAGTAGCAACAAAAGAAGAGGTCCCAGTCATTAATAAACTGCCTGCATCAGCTATTGTTAATCCAGCTACAGTTATAAAATCAGTCAAGGTTAACCCATCTGTTCCTAATGGTAAATTAGTATATGCCAATATAAAAATTATAGAAAACTATGAAAGAGTTTTAGAAAAAGGATATAAGACGGAGGAAATGCTTAAGCAGGCAGGCGACTACCGTTTTTTCGCTGAAGGTTTTGTCACCGCAGCCAAATGGTATTCTCAATTATTTGAATTCTGCCCCGATGAATTAGATGCTGTATATTTTTACCGCTATGCTAAGTCATTGGAAAGTATCGGTCAAAAAGATAAAGCAAAAGAAATGATGGAATTATTTCAAAGTAAAAAGTAGTTAAAAGAAAAGGTGTTGTTTGTAAAAAAATAATGAACTTTGCGATACTAAAAAATCATTTACCATGAAACCATCCGATTTACAGACTGAAGAATTTGCAGGGCATTTTGCAACTTATATCAATCAAGTTTCCAGTGAATATTCACTTGTTGAAGAACTTGAAATCTCAGTGCATCGTTTAATAAAGTTTGTTCAAAATATTCCACTTGATAAATTTGATTACCGTTACGCCAAAGGAAAATGGACCATCAAAGACATCATTCAACATTTAATTGACGCCGAAAGAATATTTGCTTATCGCGCCTTGCGTTTCGCCAGAAACGACAAAACCGAATTGTCTGGCTTTGAAGAAAATGATTATGTTGATGCAGCAGACGCTGGTAAAAGAAGCATCCAAGATTTATTAACCGAATTAGCTGTTGTCAGACAAGCCACTTTGTTTTTGTTTAAATCATTTTCAGAGGAGGAAGTAATGCGAAAAGGAATTGCTTCTAACAATCCGATTTCGGTTCGTGCTTTAGGGTTTGTAATCATCGGACACCAAAATCATCATCAGAGAGTTTTTGAGGAAAGGTATTTGTAGAAATTAAGAATTGCGCATTTTAAACATTAATAGCAGGAAGTTACCACTCAGTTTTCCCCAATTTTACAACTGAGGTTTAATTGAGGGAAAACCGAAGAATATTTTTGTTGGAAAAGATGCCGAAGTGTTAGCGGAA
>JAYTGH010000052.1:0-7625 GCA_043733645.1 Flavobacterium sp.
GGTATGGAAATCATTGAATACTATGGCTATCAAATGAACTGGTTTGTCATGGGTACATTAGGTTTATTGGGAATGCTTTCCGGGATTTGGGTTTATCGCTTGATTCAAAAAGAAAAGAGACTGGTGTAATTAGGTTTCTTTTGATTGCACTTAATTTATTCTAGATGAAAAAAGTTAAAAATTTGCAAAACTCTTTTTCAGAAAAAAAGAATCATTTTAAATTTGTTATTGATTTTAAAACATTCATAAACCTTTTTAATTTTTAATACTATGAAAAATAAATTGTTTTATTCACTGGTATTCATTACGTTATTGCAATTTACAAGCTTTGCTCAGGATAAAAGATCAGCTGATTTATCAAATCAAAAGTCGGATGATACCGTTTTCATGACATGGAATAAAAACACGCCCGAAAGCGAAATGAATGATGACATTAAAGCATTGAAAGACCACGGTGTAATAATTTCCTATTCGGATGTAAAAAGAAACAGCAAAGGTGAAATAACCGCCATTAAGGTTGCCTATTCTGATAAAAATGGCAGCAACGGAAGTATGTCATTAGATAATCAAAAACCAATTAACACCATTAAATTCTACAAACAAGACGACGAAGTAGGATTTGGAGAACCAAGTGGTTCCGATTTCATGTCGGGCACTGCTTTAGCAAATGGTTTTAATCCAAATGACATGATGAAAGGATTTAAATTTAATGATGACAAAGACAGCTTACCAGGTCAGCAATATCATTTTGAATTTCCAAATGGTACTTCTTCTGGGCAATCCAGTTCAAAGATAATCATCAAAAAAGACGGTAAAAAACCATTGGTTATACAAGATGGAACTATCGTTGAAGGCGGAGATGATTATACCAAAGAAGAATTAGAGGACATCAAAAAGAACAATAAGGTGGAGTCATTCAGCACCACTGATAATGCATTTGGGAATATGGACATGGAAGAGCAGATGAAAAAAATGCAGGAACAAATTGACCAGATGATGTCGCAGCAATCCTTTACAAAACCTGATAGTTCCTCAAAAATGAAATCAGACGTTGATAGCACCACCGAAGAAATGAAAAAGGCTACGGAAGAAATGAAGAAAGCCAAAGCCGAAATGGAAAAGGCTAAGAAAGAGCTTGAAAGTGCCAAATCAAGTTTAAAGACTCAAAAAGCATAAACAAAAAGGCCACTAATTCAGTGGTCTTTTTTATTTTTACACAAACTAATTCAGCCATGTACAAACTACTAGCCAAACTAAACAAACTCATTTTGCCAAGCTTTACCAAGCAGCAATTGGATTTAAGCAAAGCCAAAAAATGGCAAATGGCTATTATTGGTTGGCGTTATTATGTTACTACACGGGCATTAAAAACAAAATAAATTTCGGTATTCATTTGGGAATTTAATACTAATACCTATATTTGCACCCACAAAAAAGGCCTCGTGGCGCAACTGAATAGCGCATCTGATTACGGCTCAGAAGGTTACTGGTTTGAATCCAGTCGAGGTCACATAATAAGCCTATTTTAGGCACTTTACAAAGGTTTTAGTCAACATTTAGTCAACAAAATTGAGTAATGGAGATTAAAACCTTTTCTTTTTACTTATAATTTCCAACTGCTTTTGAGTAATCTGATAGTACTTTTTTAATAAATGATTTAGTTTAATAAGAACTAAAAGGCTTTAAAAAGAAAAAATTATTTTATAGCTAATTGTCTATCTTAGTAAAATAGATTTACATTTATAACACCAATCTACCTTAATAAAGTAGATTAGAATGTTTTATCATATATTTAAATAAGATATTCGTTAGATTACTGCACCAAAGAAATTAATCATAAAAAATAAAAAATGGAAAAAAACACAATCGAAAAAACTTTTGAAGAAGTAAAGAGTGAATACGAAAATGGAAATAAAAATTTCATTGAAGAGTATGCGATTTTTTTGCGAGACGGAAAGGCTTGTGGAAAAAATATTGAATTATCCATAAAACTGTTTGAAGAAGCAATAAATAATAATTCAACAGTAATATCTACAGTAAGTTTAGGTTTTATCTATAGAGATAAACGAAATTTCCAAAAAGCTTTCGAATATTATTGCAAAGCAGAAAAATTAGATGGTACTTTTCATCCAGAGATGATAGCAAATTGCTATTATTATGGAATCGGAATTGAAAAAAATAAAATTAAAGCTTTAGAAATACTCAAACAAATCAATCTAACTAATAGCACAAAAAAAACAATTCAAGATGCAAATTATATGATTGGAAAAATATATTTGGAAGGAGAAATCGTTGAAAAATCTATTGAAAAATCAAGATATTATTTAGAGCTTGCAAACGAAGACAATGACCATAGAAATTCACAAGATTTATTATTGATTTTAGGAAGAAATAAAGACCTAATAATAAATTAACCAAATTCAAAAAATAGAAACATAAATGGAAAGAATAATAAATATCGGTAACTGCTCAATAGATTTTGAGAGAATTAGAGCAATAAAACATAATAGCCATATAGATTTAGGAAAGACAAATGTTTTGGTTATTGAATATAACGCAAGAATTGAATATTCAAAAAATCCATTTACTGATAAAATTGAGAAAACAGAAATAGTTGACAAAATCGAAATAGAATTTAATGATTTTGATACTGCACAATCAAATCATATTTCAATACAACAAGACTGGAACAATTATATAGAAAACAAGGTAACTTAAAAACTATGACAAAATTTGACGATTTTACATTTGAACATTTAAACAAATTACAAGTAGGCAAAATTGGTGAATATTGGGCAAAGATTTGGATGACATTCGCAGGGTTCGATATTTACACAACGGACGTTGACGACAAGGGAATTGACTTTATAATTAGAACAGATAATGAAAAACATATTGATGTTCAAGTGAAAACTATAAGAACTACAGGCTATGTTTATGTTACTAAAGAAACTTGGAAAAGTGGTTTGCGTGAAAACCTGAATTTAGTTTTAGTTTTGCTCAAAAATAATGAGATGCCATCTGTTTATTTTATTCCATCAAAAGTTTGGGAAAATCCAACCGCACTCTTTACGGACAAAAACTACGAAAAAGAAGGTCAAACCAGTAAACCAGAATGGGGAATAAATATTTCTAAAAAAAATATGGAAGAACTCGAACAATATGAAATAACAAAATTTATTGCGAAAAATAAATCCAATGGCTAAGCGGCTTTATAGCAATGCTTTGGCTTGGTTTCTTAAATCACAAACCACCTCTACAAACCTTGAACATTAACGGTAATTTCAAAGCAAAAAAAAAGGACTACCGAAGTAGTCCTAAATTTCTTTTGACTTAATTACGTTACCGAGGTAAGAGGCTTGATTAAGTATTACGTTGCAAATATATAATACTTTCTTTAAGTTTACCAAATAATTTAGAAATTTTTATGAAAATCAGTAAAGTTAGAAGCCATCTTTCATCAGCAAGAATAAACAGATATTTAATTGCAACTGGAAATAATAATAGTAGAGCAACAAAGTTGTATAAGCATAATTTAAGGGTAAGCCAATCATTCTTACCAGTAATAAGCATTTTAGAAGTAGTTATAAGAAATAACATAAATACAATTTTAACTTCTCACTTTACTGACTCTGATTGGATAATTAATCAGAAAAATGGTTTTATGTCACATGCTTCATTAACATATCACCATCCATTAACTAATAAAACTATACATAATCATTTTTTAAAAAAATGTGTAGAAAAATCCGAGAACAAATTAACTAAACATGGTTTGCCTTTAAGTAGTGGGAAAATTATATCTGACCAAAATTTTGGCTTTTGGACAGAACTGTTTGAATTGACTTTTTATAGAATATTAAGAGGAAGACCAATACAAGTATTTAATAATTTACCTCCAAATACTAATAGAATCGATGTAATGAATCGGTTAGATAAAGTTAGGAATTTTAGAAATCGAATAAGCCACAGTGAGCCAATTTGCTTCCATAATAACAATATTGATTTTAGCAATGCAATTGATGTTTATGATACAATTATAGAGTTGTTTGATTGGATTGATCCTGAATTAATAAAATTTATAAAAGATATAGATTCTGTATCAGTCAAAATAAGTAATGCTCAAAAGGTATAAACTAATACTAACCGCTGTTGGCGCAATAGCTTATTTAGTTAGTTTAGCCAGAAATTACTAACTTGAAATTTTGGGCGAATTGAATAAACTAATGCAACAAATATATAGAATTAAAAAATTTTTAATATGAGCAAAATACAGTCATTAACATTAACATTCTCTATTTTAATCTGTACTATATTTCAAAATTGTAAAGACGATAATGGAGAGAGTAGTAAAGAGAATAAAGACATAGTAAATACTACAAAACAAGTTAAAAGTGATGAAGGTATTATTGATGACATTATAAATCGCTATGCTAAACAATTAAGTAATTCGGATATTAAGATTGTCGATTCTATAAGTTGTGCTCAAATGGAAATTAATCGAGAAAATTATGACAGAGGAACGGCAACCTATGGCTATTACTCCATAAAATCCAACTTGTTGAAGGGAAAAATAGCTGGTGATTTAAATGGTGACAGGCGAACTGACTATATTGCAAATTATTCATGTGAAAATTGTTACGGTGGAAATGGAAATGGAAACTATTTGTCGAATTGCTTCTTCATAACTTCAAAAGAAAATGAACTTATTGTAAATGAGGAAATGACTGTAGATTTTAAACAAAAATTTATAGATGAAATTAAAAAGGATTTTGGCAATCCATATTTTGACAAAGCGCAAAAAGAAATAATGATAAATGGAATTGAATTTACGAAAGTTAAAAATCAAATTGCGTATGGAACATTTAATATAAATACGGAAGCTTGCCAAGGTTCGCCATTTCCTTGTGTTGATGGAACATTTGAATATGATGCGAATAATAGAACTCTTAAAATGTTAGCAAAAATTACTGTAGAAGATGATGAAGAATAAAATTTCACTAGTCGTAACAATATTAATAACCTTTTAAATTAGTCATTGTGTATCAAGATATCAAAAAAATTGTATTGACAATAGTATTAATGTTTACCACAATAATTACTGTTAACGCTCAAGACCGAATTGAAACAACCTCATTGCCTAAAAAAGGGAAAAGGAAAACCATAAAATATACTGAATATCAATATGCGGCTATTGGATATGTGTCGAATGAACAATTCGTTGAAGGTCAAGAAATCACATTTTTTGAAACAAAAAAAGAAGAAACTTCTTTAGGATATGGAATTCAAGTATCAAAAACAAAACTATCTGACACATTAGTCAGTGGAAAATATTTTATCAAAGATGGAGTTCCTTATCTGGATGGTTTTGCATATTCAGACGATAGAAATTCAAGGGTAAAAGGATTATTTACGGTAACTAACAATAGAGAGAGAAATAGTCTCATTTGTATTCCAAATAATGCGAATAAATTAAATATAAAAATAGGGGACATTTATTACTTCGAGCAAATGCAGATGAAGAAATTTGAATCTTACAGTGCAGAATATTCCACCCTTATTTTACGAAAATTAACTGACAATACTTTCTCTATTAATATTAAATATAGAGACTTAACATTAGAAACAATCATCCCTTTTATTTCATTCCAAGAATTTGAATCAAATAAATTGGAATATCTAAAATCCGAAATTATAAAATCTAAAAAAGTAAAGTTATCTTATAACAAAGGGGATGTATTTACTGGTTCGGTTATACATAAAAATAATTTGCCCGCCTATAGTCAATATGAATTTGCGGATTATGTTCCTAATACTGGAGAATATAAATATGCATCTGGAGAGGTTTCCACAGGTGTGTTTAATTATAATAATTATTATCAAAATTTTTACCTTAATAAAGGAACTACAATGTTTGTAGATGGTACTACGGAAAAAGATGATTGGTTGAAAAATTATGATTTAGATTCTAATGAAAAAGAAAGAGTTTATAAAGAAGGGAAGTCACTAACTGAAATGCGAAATTTAGCTAAAAGCATTAAAGTAGCTAAGGATAAAAAACGACAAAAATCACAAGTAGAATCAAATCTGGCTTCAAAGGAAAAACTTTTGAAACAACAAACACGGAAAAAGAATTTGATAGCAAAATACGGAGATTACTATGGCAATGAAATTAGTCGAGGACATTTAATAATTGGGATGACTAAAAATATGGTAAATGAAGTGTGGAAAAAAGAATATTTTAATATTAGTACAGTTCTTCGTAATAACCAAATGATTGAAATATGGGAATTCAATAAAGAAAAAATGCAAATGGATATAATAAATGAAGGAATAAAGAAAAAAGGAAAAGAAGGTGGTGAAGCTGCTGTTAACACAGTATTAATGATGAACCTTTATGAAGAACAATTCGGGGAAATAACTTTTCCAAAAACGCTTGTTTTTAATAATAACAAATTAACCGATATTTATAACTAATTGAAATGAAAAATAGATGAATACAACACCTTCAAAACAGGAGAATTCAAGAATCTAATAACAATATTAATCAACACTAAAAAATGAAAATGAAAAAAATCTTTCTTTGTAGCTTTTTAGCTATTTCAATTTTATCTTGTAAAAAAGAAAATAATGAGACCGAAAAAATTAATAAAAACGAATCCGAACAAAAATTAGATTTGTCTTTTATAGAAAAAAAGGGGAAAACTAATAAAAAGGAATCCGAACAAAAATTAGATTTACCTTTTATTGGAAAAAGGGAATTTGAAACTAGACCTGGATATGCCGGTTCTGGGACACCGGTAACATACGTTGAGATAACAAAAGATGGTAATGTGTTTTTTGGTTTTGTTCAAGAGAATCAGGCAAATGGTAAAATAACAAGAGACAGATATTTTGCTGGCAAGTTTAAACGAACAATGAAATGTATCTTTAAGGATTGGGATGAAACAACATATTATAGGATTACAAAGGACAAAATATATGAGGTAGACAAAGATAACAAACTTATAGTTAGTGAAGATTGCTGTACCTCAAACAACCTTGACGCAGGAGGTAATTGCCCCTGTGAAAGTGATTTAAACTAATTATAAAACTTCCACAATTTTAATCAATAAATAATTAAAAATGAAAGACACAATACAAACAATAATTCAATCAAAAATTCCGAACAAATCTGTTTTTGATGCACATACAATTATTAATTATTTGATACAATATCACCATGATATTTATTTATCTTCCTATAAAAATGATTGGACAACAGCATATTACCACAGTGAAATTAGCAAAACAATTGCGAGTTTTGAAGATGGTGTCATAGAAAGAATTGGGGAATGCTGGTCAAGGAATATTAATAATAAATTCAATCAAAACAAATGTTGGAAAAAATTATAATCATTAGGTGATTGAATTATTTAGAGAAAATATAGCCGATCCGCTAACAGCCGTTTGTAACAATTGCGAAGTTCAGGATTTTTACCGAGTTTTCGCAGAGAATTTAAAATAAAATTTTGCACTTAGAATCATATTGTCTTGTCCTGAAATAGGTTTACACATAAAGTGTAAAAAAAAATGGAAAAAAGTCAACCTATTTTAGGATTAAGAGTTGCGAGTTCTTTCTCTAT
>JAYTGH010000053.1:0-7531 GCA_043733645.1 Flavobacterium sp.
TTTGGTTGCGCTGATAGATATTTTAATGCAGTATTATTAGCATTGCTCAAAATAACACCATCACTAACTGCTGCTAATGCTTCGGTTGAAGCATAAGTGTGATCAATATCATCCAAATTGATGGCCATTTTTAATCTCAAGGAATTAGCAAAAAGTTTCCATTTGCTGGCATCACCGTGATAAATTAAATCTTGATCACTAAAACTGCCATAACCAGAATTTAAGGCATTTGATGCAACAGTTAATTTACTTATTAAATCTTTATAGATTGTCTCACCATCATCATATTTTGGTTGTGGATATGCATTAATATCTAAAGATTCAGAATAAGGCACATCTCCAAACGTATCCACTAAAACATAGTAAGAATAGGCAGACATAATATCTACAATTGCAATTCTATTTGTGTTTTCAATTTGTTCATCATTTGTTGCTGGAACAAATTGTTGTAACAATGTTTTAGACTCTTTAAAATCTCTTAAAACGTCTCTATATAATACAGTCCAATGGTTGTCAGGAATTGTTCTGGTAGTTACGTCATAATTACTTTCATCAGTGTAAGTTGTTTCAGTCCATTGTTGAGTAAACAATCTGAAAACATTGTAATTTACACTTGTACTAACCATTTGATCTACTACGTTCTTTTGAGCATTAGTGAACAAAACGGCTGCAGGTACAACGGTAAAGTCTTTTGTGTTTGTGTTTAGACCGGTTATATCGTCTGTACACGAAATTATACCTGTCAAGACTACGATCATTAATAATATTTTTTTCATTATTTTTAGAATTTAAATGTTAAGTTACATCCTATATTTCTTGTTGTAGGTAATGAACCAACAGAATATCCAGATGATAAATTACCTGAACCTAAACCACTTTCTGGGTCTGCGTCTGGTAAGTTTTTGTGAATAATCCATAAGTTAGTTCCAACAATACTAAATTTCAAACCATCTAAAGATAATTTGTCTATTATTTTTTTAGAGAAATCATAGCTAATAGCTACTTCTCTTAACTTTACATATGACGCATCATAAATAAAAGCCTTATTTGGCTGTCTTCTATATCCAAATGCATTTCCGAAAAATTGAGCACTAGGAGTTCTAACGGTATTAGGTGTACCATCAGCCTGAACTCCTGGTAGGATAATACCACCACCATCAGCTACAGAACTTCTAATAGGATTTCCTAATTCGTTATTACCAGCAGTTTCTGCATAAAGACCTGTTGCTAAACCATAAGATCTATCTAAAGAGAAAATATCTCCTCCTTTTTGCATATCAATTAAAAAGCTAAGGGATAAATTTTTGTAGTTAAATTTATTTTTAATTCCTCCAATCCAATCAGGATTAACATTTCCTATTATATTATTAGTGTTAGAATTAATTACATATCTACCATTAGGACCAACAACTCTTTGACCATCTAAATAGGTAAAGTCAGTTCCTTTAATTACACCATATGGTTGGCCAACTTGTGCATTGATAGTAACTCCGCCTTGGAAACTTCCCAATTGTAAATTGTCAACACCACTTATTAGAGATACCACTTCATTTCGGTTGCTTGACCAGTTTAAAGTAACATCCCATTGAAAATCTTTTGCTTTTACGATAGTACCAGTTACTTGTAATTCAAATCCTTTGTTTTGAACTGAACCTGCATTTTTAACGGCAAAACTATTACCAGTAGAAGGTGAGTAAGCTACATTAAAAATTTGATCAACTGTTAAAGATCTATACATTGTAAAATCTACAAACAACCTTTTATTTAGCATATTCATCTCCAATCCAACTTCTTTTGTGTCTGTTTTTACAGGTTTTAGATTTGGATTGTTTTTTATTGAATTTACAGAGAATAAATTAGAAGATCCAAATGGGTCAATTTTTGGATAAGTATCAATTAACGATTGTGTTGGACTTCCTACAGGGCTTTCAGCATAAGCAACTCTTACTTTTCCGAAATTCAACCAACTTGCTTTAACTAATTCTGAAAAGATAACACTGGCACTAATTGATTTAGTTGTTAAGACATTATCGTCTTTTGGTAATGAAGCAAAGGCATCCCTTCTTGCGGTACCTTCTAAATAAGCTAATTTTTTGAAGCCTAAAGTTAACTGCCCATAATAACTGTTGATACCATCATTTATTTCTGATTCAAGAGGATAAGGTAGTGTGCCTACAGAATTTTGTAAACTGAATGTGCCTGGCAATAACAAACCGCCTTGTGTAGAGGCTAATATAGAACTAGTATTGGTTCTTTTAATTGTCCCTCCTGCTAAAGCTCTAACATCAAAATTGCCATAATCTTTGTAGGCATTGAAAATTAAATCAAAATTATTCTCACGATAATTTCTATTGTATCTTTGGTATCCAGATGATTCGTCGAGACGATTAATACCAAATTCAGCAGCAATAGAACCAATAGATCTTCTTTCTTCTTGTAATTCAGAATAAGTATCAGTTGAAATTCTAGTTTGCGCAGATAACCATTGATTTACTTTATAATCTAAAGTTATATAACCTAAGAATCGGTTTCTACTATCAGATTCATAGTTTTTATTACGTTGAAAATAAGGGTTGTCCCAATATGCAGGTGATAAATCTGTTGGACTTTTAATATTCCATGTGACATTTTGCCCTCCAGAGGCATTATAAACTTGCTCCAATGATTTGATATCAACATTTATTGGCCACCATTGACGGAAGTTAGAGAGAATATTATCATTATAACCTGTAGAGTTTCTTCCAATAGTGTTTTGAGTTACATAGCTTGCATAAACAGAGGCGCTTAACTTATCGCTGTATTTATGAGTGAATTTGGCACTAAAATTATTCTTCTTAATTTCACTATTTGGCATTAAACCAGTTTGTTTCAAATTTGAAAAGTTTATTAAGAAACTTGATTTATCGTCTGCGTCTTCAATTGATACAGAATTATTTAATGAAATTGGAGTTTCAAAAAATGTAATTGGACCATTTGCAGCATTTTTCCATGGTGTTTTTTGCCCGAAATTTGGAGAGTATGGTGTGAAAGAATCCCATTGATAAACTAGACTGTTGTCAAAAGGGGCACCAAATGATGCATCTTCATAGGTTGGAACTATATTATCAAGATTTCCATCTCCATCTATGTCAGCTTGGTCAAAATAACCATCTCCATTAGGACCATAGTACAATCCGTATCCTTCACCATATTTATTTTGGTAATTTACAAAGGTGCTTTTATCAATACTTCCAACGATAGCTTCACTTGAAAAAGTTACACCGATACCTTTTTTACCTGATTTACCTTTTTTAGTAGTAATCATTAAAACGCCATTTCCAGCTAGATACCCATAAAGGGCACTTGCTGCAGGACCTTTCAATACATTAATTGATTCTACGTCTTCAGGATTAATATCCGAAGCTGTGCTACCATAATCAAAAGATGTTCCTCTACCAGTTCTTTGGCTTGTTGAATTCGTATTTGAATTGTTAACAGGAACACCATCAATAACGATAAGCATTTGATTTCCGCCTGTTAAATTTCTAACACCCCTTCCCACAACATCAGTAGAACCGCCAAAGTTATTATTTCTTCTGACTTGAACTCCGGCAACTTTACCCGATAAATCATTTAAAATATTCCCTCCAGTACCACCAGGGTTAAGGTCAGCTCCTTTTACTTCTTGTGTAGCGTAACCAAGAGATTTCTTTTCTCTTTTTACTCCTAACGCAGTAACAACTACACCTTCTAGTTCTACCGCATCGTCTTTCATCTTTACATTAACAGTTGACGATGAAGCCACAATTTCTTGCGTTTTCATTCCAACAAAATTAAAGACAAGCGTTTGTGTTGGGGTTGCATTAACAGAATATTTTCCGTCAATATCGGTTTGAGTACCCAACTTAGTTCCTTTTACAAGGACATTTACTCCAGGGATTGGTAAACCATTGTTATCGCTAACAACTCCAGTAACAATCCTTCCTTGTGCAAATGATATTTGCACCAATAACGCTATGAAAAGCGTCAAGAATCCGTTTAACTTTGTTTTCATTTTATAATTTGGTTATAATTAGTCTTTCAAAATTCTTAATAATTTATCAAAAATCCTAATGAAAGGTTAAAATATACTGTTAAAGTTTGTAAAATGTGGGAATTGTGTAATATACCTAGATAATTGTGCAAAATCAGCTCAGAATTGGCAAAAAAAAATCGACGAACTACACGTTTTATTAACAAATGATAGCAGAATTTAAACTTTGCAATTAAAAACTTGCCTTAAAACTTATGTGGACTATCGAATTCGATAATTTTATGGCTTGATTATTTGTGCTTCCGTTGGCATAAACAAGGTTGAAAAGCCCATTTTTGGATAATAAGCCAAAACCGAATCCAAAGCCGAATAGATTTTCATTGCTTTCAGAAGTTTTGTCCTGAAGATATCCATAATCAATGATGGAATGGACATACAGGTTTGGCGTAAGAGCATATCGGTATTCGGACAGAATTGAACTAAACAAATTGCCCTGTAAACTATTTTCGTTAAAGCCTCGAATAGAATTTATGCCCCCAAAGCGCTGTAATTCGTTTACGATGTAATTACTGCTTTGAAGATAAAAATTTTGAGATTTAATATTTACGATGTTTTTCTGATTCAGATAGAAATTATGCTTTACAAACAAACTCCCAAAAAATTGATTGTCAGAAAGCAGTTTAGCATCTCTTTTACCAGTACCAATTTTTATATCTAAAGAAGTTTTTTCGGGAAAAAGAAAATCATCATTCTTAAAATCTACATATTCTAACGCCGTAGTTACATACGAATTGTTAAAATCGCTTAAGGTCGAAGAATTTGCATTTTGAATATCACTCGACTCTGTAGATTGGTAGCCAAGATACAGCCGGGTATTATAATTAAAATAATAACCCAGGTTTAAGGATGTTTTTGTATTTTGAAAAGTGCTGTCTTGTTTGAAGATATTTAATTCTGCTTTTATTCCTAATGGGCTTTTAAAAATATAGGGAAGCTCAACGCCAAGATTAAATGTTTTTTGGTCCTGACCGTCACTTTTCCAGTACAAGGATAATTTTTCTCCTGAATTCAGGATATTGTTCAAAACCAAATCCACATAACCGCTAAAAACAACCTTCTTGGTTTCGTTATTGGTGAAGCCAATATACCCATCAAAAGTGTTGGGTTTTGTTTTTTCTAAATAGACATAAATTTTGGTAGAATCTTTTGTGAAAAGAATTTCGGGATATTTACTTTGCTTAACGAACCGGAATTTTTCAAAATCATTGTAGAGCTTGTCTAAGTTCTTTTGATTAAAAACTTTATTGCGATATAACCTAAGGATATTTTTTTTATGTCCTTCCGGAAATTTATCGTAACCGTTAATGACAATATCGTTTACTTGTCTTTTTATTTCTGTTGTAATTGATAGGTCAGCAGTCAGAAAGTTTTTTGTTTTTTGAATATTGACAAGTTTTACTTTTGCCATCGAAAAACCATTGATTTCCAATTTTTTTAAAGTTGTATTTAAAAAGGGTTCAGTTTCTTCGTAAGGAATGGTTAAAGTGTCGTTTTTGATATTGTAATTTGCAGCGATATTTTCTTGTGATTTTATACCTATATATATGCGTGCATAATTTATTTTTTTTCCAAGGCTGTATTTGAAGCAAAAAGTAGAATCGTTTAGCTTAAAATTTTCCGCAAGCTGACATTCCAAAAATCCTTTTTTGGTAAGCTTTTCGTAAAATGAATTATTCTCATCTAGTATTGATTTGGCATTTTTGTGTTTCAAAACATAGCCAATACTGTCGATAATTTTTGTTTCTTTTTCAGTTTGCCCAATAATTTTCAGATGGAATTCTTGAGCAGAAAGGCTTCCGCAGATGGTGATTATCAAAAAAAAGAGAAAAATCTTTTTCAAAATGGGCTGATTGTTTGCTTCAAAATAACGTAAAAAATCTGTTTTTATTGCCGTGAATCAAATCTAATATAGATTTATCAGACTTATGGCATTATGTGAATAAAAAGAGATTTGCTATTATTAGGCTCTTACTAAGTTAAAAGTGAGTCCGTGGTGAGTCCGTGGTGAGTCCGTGATTTTATTATTTTTTCACGGACTTACTATAGACTAAATAGGGTATTATATTTCTCTTATTACGAATAAGTATCCCATGTGTTTAAAAAAACGCAATTTTGATTAGACTCAAAATCTTTCCGGTCTGATGATAATTAAGTCACACTAACCCGATAGGAATGTGAAAATATCAAAAGTCGGCTATTAGTTTGTTTATAATTGTCACTTTCGAAGAATCATTTTTTTAATGTATCCATTGCATTATGGCGATTCTTTATGTTATTAAAAGACAAATATTTAATTGATGAAAAAATTAATTACTTACGATTTGTTTCATTAAAAATAATTACTACATTTGCAACCCCTAAAAAAGCGGGAATTTAATAAATAAAAGAAAAATTAGTATTTAATTATGCCAACAATTCAACAATTAGTAAGAACAGGAAGAACTCAGATCACTAAGAAGAGTAAATCGGTTGCTTTAGATTCTTGTCCTCAAAGAAGAGGTGTTTGTACGCGTGTTTACACTACTACTCCAAAAAAACCAAACTCTGCAATGCGTAAAGTTGCGCGTGTACGTTTGACTAATGGAAATGAAGTGAATGCTTACATCCCGGGAGAAGGACACAATCTACAAGAGCACTCGATAGTATTAGTGCGAGGCGGAAGGGTAAAAGATTTACCAGGAGTTAGATACCACATTGTGCGTGGTGCGCTTGATACATCAGGTGTAGCAGGAAGAACACAAAGAAGATCTAAGTATGGTGCTAAACGCCCAAAAGAAGCAAAAAAGTAATCTAAAAACTTTAAAGTAAAGACATGAGAAAAAGAGCGGCAAAGAAAAGACCACTTTTACCAGATCCGAAATTTAACGATCAGTTAGTAACACGTTTCGTGAACAACCTAATGTGGGATGGTAAGAAATCTACAGCTTTCAAAGTATTTTATGATGCTATGGAAATTGTAGAAACAAAAAAGAACAATGATGAAAAATCATCATTAGAAGTATGGAAAGATGCTTTAACAAACGTTATGCCTCACGTAGAAGTACGTAGCCGTAGAGTTGGTGGAGCTACATTCCAAATCCCTATGCAAATTCGTCCAGACAGAAAAATTTCTATGGCCATGAAGTGGATGATACTTTATGCGCGTAGAAGAAACGAGAAATCGATGTCAGGTAAATTAGCTTCTGAAATTTTAGCTGCGGCTAAAGAAGAAGGCGCTGCTGTTAAAAAGAGAATGGATACTCACAAAATGGCAGAAGCAAATAAAGCATTCTCTCACTTCAGATTTTAATATTTAAGAAATGGCTAGAGATCTAAAATTTACAAGAAATATCGGAATTGCTGCTCACATTGATGCTGGTAAAACAACAACAACGGAGCGTATATTATTCTATACCGGAAAATCACACAAAATTGGTGAAGTACACGATGGTGCTGCAACAATGGACTGGATGGCACAAG
>JAYTGH010000054.1:0-2707 GCA_043733645.1 Flavobacterium sp.
GATTTGCTTTCGCCTTTGGCAGATGTAAAAGCGGACATTTGTAATTTACCTTTTGAAGACAATACGTATGACATCATTTTTTGCAATCATGTTTTAGAGCACATTCCGGATGATACTAAAGCGATGCAGGAATTATATAGAGTTTTAAAACCCGGCGGGATGGGAATTTTTCAAATTCCGCAGGATTTATCAAGAGCTCTTACTTTTTCTGATGATACCATTGTGGATCAAAAAGAACGTGCTAAAATCTTTGGCCAATACGACCATGTTCGCGTTTATGGGAGAGATTATTTTGAAAAGCTGAGAAGTATTGGTTTCAAAGTGGTTGAAGAAGATTATACCAATAAAATTGCCCCCGAATTAGTAGAGAAATATTGTTTGGCAAAAGGCGAGATTATTCCGGTGTGTTTTAAGTAAAACATAAGAATTGAGATGATTGCGGTTTATAAATTTTAGTATCTTTACGATTCTGATTTACAAACTATGCTAAAAAAGTTTTTTTCCACGTGCTTGTTGTTCATTACTGCTATTTCTTTCTCCCAAATTGAAAAGGAAATTACTCCTCCTTACAATATCAAAACCGTAAGTTTTGTTCAAAACAATCAGAACGCTATTCCTGTTTTTCAACTGGGAGATGCTTTTCAATTACAATTTGATGATTTATATGGCAATGAAGCCAATTATTATTACACCATAACGCATTGCGACTATGATTGGAAGCCATCTCAACTTGCAAAATCGGAATACCTAAACGGTTTTGATGACCAAAGAATTCAGGACTATACCAATTCCTTCAATTCGCTTCAGGTTTATTCACATTATAGACTTTCATTTCCTAATAGATTAACGCAATTCAGAGTCAGTGGAAATTATGTAATTAAGATTTTAAACGAAGATAAAGAAGTTGTTTTTTCAAGAAAACTTATCCTTTACGAAGAGTTGGTTTCAGTGCCAATGCAAATAAAAAGAGCCCGAAACATAGCCGTTATCGAACAAAAACACGATATAGATTTCACAATAAAATCGGCAACCATTAATTTCCAAAGTCCACTGAGCAACGTAAAAGTTATGTTGATGCAAAATGGGAGATTTGACAATGCCATTACCAACATCAAACCACAATATACTATTGGCAATGATTTGATTTATAAATATGATTCCGAAACCCAATTTTGGGCAGGAAATGAATTTCATTTTTTTGAAAACAAAGATATTCGAGCCGCCAATAACAGTATTGCTGCAATAGACTCTAAAGGTGGCGTTTATGAAGCGCATCTCTATTTAGATCAAGCTAAAGCAAACAAACCTTATACTTATTATCCCGACATTAACGGAAACTATATTGTAAAAAACATCAATGCGCAAAACAATGAAATTGAAGCCGATTATGCTTGGGTTTTCTTCTCGCTTTCAGCTCCAAGTTTATATAGTACAAAATTCGTTTACGTTAATGGTATGTTCAACAATTTTGCCCTGGGCGATGAAAACAAAATGGATTATAATGCTGAAAAAGGAATCTATGAAAAAGCCCTAATGATAAAACAAGGTTTTACCAATTATCAATATGTAATTGCAGATAACAAAGGAAATATTGATGCAGAAAATGCTATCGATGGTAATTTTTTCCAAACAGAGAATAATTATTTTGTATTAGTCTATTATAGAGAAAACAATCAACGATATGATAGAATCATTGGAAGAGGAATTGCAAGTTCTGTTGATATAACTAACTAAAAATTAACACTAATTTATTCTACCGACCAGTATTTTTTGTAATTTTGACATCGTTTTATAATCTTATTTATGGTTACCCAAATAACAAGAGGCATAAAAATTTCAGTTTTGACTAGTTTTGAAGGTACTTACTTCAAGAACTACAAGCTTCATTTTGCCTTTAGTTATGAGATTACCATAGAGAATCACAGCAAGGATTCTGTTCAGCTTAACACCCGTCATTGGGAAATTCTAGATTCTCTTAACACTATTGAAATTGTTGACGGCGAAGGTGTGATTGGCAAAAAACCAGTATTAAAACCAGGCGAAAAACACACTTACAATTCAGGTTGTTTATTGTCTTCTCCTTTTGGTGCGATGAATGGTTACTTCAATATGATTAATTTTACTACTACCAAAAACTTCAAGGTTATTGTTCCAACTTTTAAATTGAGTGCTCCATTTGCATTGAATTAAAAGTCTTGTTAAAGACAAACTAATCTTTATCTTCTCTTATTAAAAATTCAAAAAAACCTTTGTACTTTTGTATGAAATTTAATGATTCTCAAAAATGAATCTTTAAATCTTTTAATTGTTCAATATTTTAATATCTCACACATGCCAAAAGGTTTTTTTCATGTTCCAAAAGCGGTCAATGAACCCGTAAAATCATACGCTCCAAATTCTCCGGAAAAAGCAGCAGTTTTAGCAGCTTATAAAAAAATGTGGAACGAAACTATCGATGTTCCAAACTATATCGGTAGCGAAGAAATTCGCACTGGAAATACAAAAAAAATGTCTGCTCCACATGATCACCAACATATAGTTGGAACGTATCACCTAGCAGAAAAAAAACATATAGAAAAAGCCATTGCAGCTGCTCTTGAAGCTAGAAAAAAATGGGCTACTATGGCTTGGGAACAACGTGCCGCCATCTTTTTGAAAGCTGCCGAATTAATCGCCGGACCATACAGAGCCAGAATAAATGCGGCTA
>JAYTGH010000055.1:0-7515 GCA_043733645.1 Flavobacterium sp.
ATTATTCTAACAAAAGAGTTCTTGTTATTTTTCTGTAGCGTAAAGACGAGCTACTTCTGTCCAGTTAATAACATTAAAGAATGCTTCAATATAATCTGGACGACGATTTTGATAATTCAAATAATAAGCATGTTCCCAAACATCCATTCCTAAAATTGGAAATCCGCCACAACCTGTATCGGGCATTAATGGATTATCCTGATTTGGTGTTGAACAAACTTCAACTTTTCCACCTTTATGAACACAAAGCCATGCCCAACCTGAACCAAAACGGGTTGTTCCTGCTTTTGCAAATTGCGCTTTAAATTCGTCAAACGAACCAAATGCAGCATCAATTGCGTCAGCTAAATCTCCGGAAGGCTTTCCGCCACCCGTTGGCGACATTACTCTCCAAAACAAATTATGATTATAATATCCACCGCCGTTATTTCTAACCGCCATGTTTTTCATATCAAGATTTATCAAAATATTTTCTATTGTCTTTCCTTCTAAATCGGTACCGTTAACAGCAGCATTTAGATTAGTTGTGTAGGCATTGTGATGTTTTGAATGGTGAATTTCCATCGTTCTCGCATCAATATTTGGTTCTAATGCATCGTATGCATAGGGTAATTGAGGTAATTCAAAACTCATGATATTTTTATTTAAGTTATTTTTATAAATGTATTCCAAAATTATACATTTAACTTTACAAAATGAAATACATTTTTTATATAATTATAGTTTAAAATTATAACTCGTTTAAAATGAAATTTAACCTTCAGCCATTCGATTTAAAAAACGAAACCATCCGATTAGAACCATTACAGCAAACCAATTTTGAACAATTGTATGCTGTTGCTTCCAATCCTTTGGTTTGGGAACAACATCCAAACCCGAATCGATATAAATTGGAAGATTTTACTAATTATTTTAAAGGTGCGATAGAATCAAAAGGCGCTTTTTTAATTCTGGATGCCGCTACAAATGAAACAGTTGGCTGCAGCCGCTATTATGATTATAATGAAGCTGATAGTTCAGTGTTGATTGGTTATACATTTATAGGGACAAAATTTTGGGGCAATGGTTATAACAAAGCATTGAAACAACTGATGCTCGATTATGCGTTTCAGTTTGTAGATAAAGTCTATTTTCATATTGGAGCATTTAATATTCGTTCACAAAAAGCCATTGAGAAAATTGGTGCTGTTAAAGTGGACGAATTTGAAGTTGAATATTATGGCGAAACAAGTAAGTTGAATTTTGTTTATGTAATAACAAAACCCTTTCAGGGTTTCAAACCCTGAAAGGGTTATAGAACTAAAGAATAAGGATTTTATTAAGATGATTATCGATAAAAATTAAATGAAAAAACCAGCTTTCTCAATATACGACGCATCGGCAGGTTCGGGTAAAACTTATACTTTGGTAAAGGAATATTTGAAGATAATTCTGCTTTCCAAAAAGCCTGATGCTTATCGCAATATTCTTGCCATTACGTTTACCAATAAAGCGGTGCACGAAATGAAAAGCCGTGTTTTGGAAAGCCTTTCCCAATTCAGCAAAGAAAACCCTTCCGAAAAAGCAGTAGGATTAATGCAGGACATTCACGCAGAAACAGGATTGCCTTTGGCAACAATTACTGAAAAAGCCAAAAGCATCATCAAAAATCTGATTCATAATTACGCGGCTTTTGACATATCGACTATTGATAAATTCACCCATAAAGTCATTCGCGCTTTTGCACACGATTTAGGTTTGCCAATCACTTTTGAAGTTTCATTGGATACAGAAAGTTTGTTGACTGAAGCTGTTGATGCCATCATTGCCGAAGCTGGAAATGACGAAGAACTAACAAAATTATTGGTCGATTTCACGATGGAAAAAACCGATGATGACAAATCCTGGGACATTTCACGGGAAATTATGGAAACGGGTAAGTTGATTTTAAACGAAAACAATCGCGAGGAAATCGGGCATTTCGACAAAAAGAAAATAGAAGATTTTATAGTTATCAAAAATAAACTCACAGAACTCACGGAAGAACTAGAAACCGCTTGTTCTGATATGGCAAATGAAGCCTTATTGCTGATTGAAAATAACGGAATTGACATCAATTCTTTTCCTTATGGCACATTTCCGAAGCATTTGAATTTCTTTAAAGAAAAAGATGCCAGAGCAAACAATCACCGATTTAGGGAATTCGATGATATAAAAATTAAAAAGGACGCCAAAGACAAAGCCATCATCGAAAGCAGTATTCCAAAGCTTTTAGAAATTTTGGATTCTATTTATGTCAAAACCGAAAAGCAACTGTTTTATCAGGCATTTCTAAAAAACATCACGCCGCTTTCTTTGTTAAATACGTTGAGTAATAAACTAACCGACATTCAAAAAGAACAAGGGATTTTATCCATAACAGAATTCAACAAACTAATTCACGACCAAATTCAAAATCAACCAGCGCCTTTTATTTATGAGCGTTTGGGTGAGAAATACAAGCACTTTTTCATTGATGAATTTCAGGATACTTCCGAAATGCAATGGCAAAACCTAATTCCGCTGATTGACAATTCACTTTCGAGCGAAGATTTATTAGGCGAAAGAGGTTCGTTGATGATTGTTGGCGATCCAAAGCAATCTATTTACCGATGGCGTGGCGGAAAAGCAGAGCAATTTATCGAATTGAGTAAAGAAGAAAATGCCTTTTTGCATCATACTAAAGAGTTAAAATCGTTAGAAACGAATTGGAGAAGTTATTCAGAAGTTATTGACTTTAACAACAATTTTTTTGGTTTTATTGCCAACGAATTTACGCATGAAGATTATAAAGATTTATATCAAAATCACAGCCATCAATTATTAAATTCTAAAAAAGGGGGCTATGTAAATATTTCGTTTGTGCCGAAAATAGAGAATTCAGAGTTTGGTGAAGAAGAAAATCTGGCAAAGGAAGAATTGTATTTGCTGGAAACGTTAGACACGATTCATAAAGTAAAAGCCAACGGATTTAGCTATAAAGATATTGCCATTTTAACCCGAAAAAAAAACAGCGGAATTGCTATTGCCAATTATTTAACCCAACAAGGCATTCCCATTCTATCATCAGAGAGCTTGCTGATTGGTTCTTCTTCGGAAGTACAATGTATTGTTGCGGTTTTATACTATTTGAAAAACAATAGCGACCGAGAATCCAAAGCGAATTTTCTGTATTATATTGCGTCAAATGGTCAACAAAAACTAGCAATTCATGATTTTATAGCTCTTGGAATGGAACAAAATACTGAAGCCGATTTTGAGCAATGGTTATCCAGTTTCGAAATTCATTTTTCTTTTAAAAATACTAGAAAAAAATCATTATACGAAGCTGCTGAAAGTATCATTTCTAAAATTATCTCAATCGAAAACCGGAATGCTTACGTTCAATATTTTCTCGATATTGTGCTCGAACAAGATTTAAAAAAGCAAGCCGGAATATCAGATTTTCTAGTTTATTGGGATGCTAATTCCGGTAAGTTGAGCATTCCGTCGCCCGAAGGCAAAGAAGCGGTGCGTATCATGACCATTCATACTTCAAAAGGATTGGAATTCCCGGTAGTTATTTTTCCGTTTGCTGAAGAAAATTACAGTCTTGGTCCAAAAGAAAAAATTTGGCTCAATGCTGATGAAGAACAAGTTGGTTTGCCCAAAGTTTTAGTCGATAAAAATAACAGCGTTTCGACATATGGCGAAGCAGCAGTACTAGTTTATAGTCAGAAAAAGCAAGAAGAATTATTAGATGACATTAATGTTTTGTATGTAGCGATGACACGTGCTGAAGAACAATTGCATGTCATTTCGGGAATGCAAACTCAAAATAAAGAAGGCAATTATCCGAATAATATGGCGACTTTTTTCATCAAATTTTTGGAAGACCAAGGTTTTGATGAAAGTAAATTGCAATACGAATTTGGCAAAGCCGAAAAACTATCAGTAACTAAAGAAGTCAAAGACCAAACGGAAACTATTCCGCAGCTTTCGGCAATATTAAATCCAAAAAACATCAAAATTGCACAACGTGAAAGTCTGATGTGGAATACAAAACAGCAAAAAGCCATTGAATACGGAAACATACTGCACGAAATTCTGTCATTCATTAAAACCAAAGATGATATTGATTTGGCCCTGACCAAAGCCATAGAAAACGGATTGATTGTTTCTTCACAAAAAGTAGAAATTTTGGACACTATTCGGGAAATTGTAAACCATCAGGATTTAGAATTGTTTTTCTCGAACGAGCATAAAATTTTAAATGAAAAAACCATTATTCAAAAAGAAGGAAACATCGTTAAGCCAGACAGAATGGTGCTTACCAAGCAAAATGAAATTTACTTATTAGATTATAAAACAGGTTCACACCAAACCAAATACCAATTGCAATTAGAAAACTATCAAAGCGCTATAGAAAAAATGGGTTTTAAAGTCACTAAAAAAGCCTTGGTTTATATTGGAGAAACATTGGAAGTGGTAAATTTGCATTAGGCATTAGGCATTAGGCATTAGGCATTAGGCATTAGGCATTAGGCATTAGGCATTAGGCATTAGGCATTAGGCATTAGGCATTAGGCATTAGGCGGGAAATAGATTTTGAGCTAAAAACAATGAACAACAAACTTTAATCATGTACGGAAAAATTCAACAACACTTACAAAATGAACTTGATGCCATTGAGCAAAATGGAATTTTTAAAAAAGAGCGCATCATCACATCGCCACAAGGAGCCGAAATTACGGTTAATGGCGAAACGGTTTTAAACTTTTGTGCTAATAATTATTTAGGATTGTCATCGCATCCCGAAGTAGTTCAGGCAGCCAAAAACGCTTTAGATACGCATGGTTTCGGAATGTCATCGGTGCGATTCATTTGCGGAACCCAGGATATTCACAAAACTCTCGAAAAAAAGATAGCCGATTTTTACGGCACAGAAGACACTATATTATATGCAGCAGCATTTGATGCAAATGGTGGCGTTTTTGAACCTTTGCTTGGTGAAGAAGATTGTATTATTTCGGATAGTTTAAATCATGCTTCTATTATTGATGGTGTTCGTTTATGCAAAGCAGCGCGTTATCGTTATGAAAACTCCAATATGGACGATTTGGAAAATCAATTGAAGAAAGCGGTTGAAGCTGGACATCGATTTAAACTAATAGTTACTGACGGCGTTTTCTCTATGGACGGATTGGTAGCTCCATTAGATAAAATTTGTGATTTGGCCGATAGATATGATGCCTTGGTAATGGTTGACGAATGTCATGCTGCCGGTTTTATTGGTGCAACCGGAAAAGGAACGCTTGAAGCCAAAGGCGTAATGGGCAGAGTTGATATCATCACAGGGACTTTAGGAAAAGCATTAGGGGGCGCAATGGGCGGTTATACGACAGCCAAAAA
Source organism: Flavobacterium sp. (assembly GCA_043733645.1). GTDB lineage: Bacteria > Bacteroidota > Bacteroidia > Flavobacteriales > Flavobacteriaceae > Flavobacterium. The sequence continues at coordinate 5,410 of JAYTGH010000055.1, forward strand.
AGAAGTTGTCGAAATATTGCGTCAACGTTCGCGTCCATATTTGTTTTCAAATTCATTAGCACCAGCCATTGTTGGTGCCTCAATCAAAGTTTTTGAATTGTTAGAAAAAGACACAACACTGCGTGATAAAGTGGAATGGAATACCAATTATTTCAAAGAAGGTCTTCGCAAAGCCGGAATTGACTTTATTGATGGCGATTCGGCAATTGTTCCGGTAATGTTGTATGATGCGAAGTTGTCACAAATAATGGCAGAGGAACTTTTAAAGAAAGGAATTTACGTTATTGGTTTCTTTTTCCCAGTAGTCCCAAGAGATAAAGCGCGCATCAGAGTTCAATTATCCGCAGCGCATAGCAAAGAACATTTAGATAAAGCAATTGCGGCTTTTACCGAGGTTGGAAAAATGCTAAACATTGAAAAAAAACACTAAATTTTTCACAATTAGTATGGATTCCTTATATAATTCACATATTTTAACATTTTGATTTTGATATTAGAATTATAGGTGTTACTTTTGCCTCATTATAATTATTATAATCTAATCAAATTAAGTATGAAACATCTTAACAAATTATTCGTTGCTTTGGTAATGTTAGCTGGATTCAGCTCACAAGCTCAAGACAGTAACAATCCTTGGGCGATTTCGTTTGGGGCTAATGCAGTAGATACAAGAGTAAGTGCTGCTTCTAAATTGGAAGACCAATTTTCTCAGTTCTTTAATGCTAAAGATAACTGGAACATTTTACCTTCTGTGTCTTATTTAAACGTATCTAAATACGTAGGAAGTAATTTCTCTTTTGGAGTTACAGGATCTATTAACAGAATAACTAGATATGTACTACCAAGAGTTGGTGAAGGACCATATACTGTAGTTAATCCTGGAGATAAAAACTATTATGCTGCTGACGCGGTAATAAACTACAGTTTGATGAGCTTAATCAAATCTAAAACAATTGATCCTTCTATCCATATTGGTGGAGGTTATACTTGGATTGGGGATGATTTACATGCAGGTACATTAAACGGTGGTCTTGGCTTAACGTATTGGTTTACTGAAATGGTAGGTTTGTCTTACCGTGCTACATACAAACAATCTTTCGAAGATGTTCGTGAAGATATGCCATCTCACATGCAACACTTTGCAGGTCTTATTTTCAAATTTGGTGGAAAAGATACTGACGGTGACGGAATATATGACAAAGATGATGCTTGTCCAGAAGTTGCTGGTTTAAAACAATTCAACGGATGTCCTGATACAGATGGTGACGGAATTGAAGATAGCAAAGATGCTTGTCCAGATGTTGCTGGTCCAGCTGAATTTAACGGTTGTCCAGATACTGACGGAGACGGAATTGTTGATAAAGATGATGCTTGTCCAGAAGTTAAAGGTTTAAAAGAATTTGCAGGTTGTCCTGATACTGACGGAGACGGAACTCAAGATAAAAATGATAAATGTATCGACGTTAAAGGTCCAAAAGAAAACGCAGGTTGTCCTTGGCCAGACAGAGATGGAGATAAAGTTTTAGATAAAGATGATAAATGTCCAGACGTAGCCGGAACCGTAGCCAATAATGGTTGTCCAGAAGTTAGTGAAGAAGCTATTAAAAAATTAAATGACTATGCTAAAACTATCTTATTTGATACTGGTAAAGCTTCATTTAAACAACAAACTTACCCAGTATTACAAGCTATTGTAGCTATCTTAAAAGAGTATCCAAACTCTAACTTCTCTATAGAAGGTCACACAGATAGTGATGGAACAGATGAAGCTAACCATAAATTATCTCATGATAGAGCTGGTGCGGTTAAAGACTATTTAATTCAAAATGGTATTGCTGATTCGAGATTAACTTCAGAAGGTTTCGGTGAATCTAGACCAATTGATTCTAACAAAACTAAAGCTGGTAAAGCTAACAACAGAAGAGTTGAAGTGAAATTAGTAAAATAATTTCCTCTAAAATAATTTCAAGAAAACGCCCCGATATTCGGGGCGTTTTTTTATTTTTATAGCATGTCAAAACCAACGTTTCTTTATCAACTTGCACAAGAAATTTTAAAAAATAATTCCGTTGAATTATCGGAATTGACCATCGTTCTACCCAACAA
>JAYTGH010000056.1:0-18582 GCA_043733645.1 Flavobacterium sp.
TTCATTCATATTGAATTGCTACATTCGTGATTCAACAAGAAGGGCTCCCGCTAAGGTGGATAGAGTATATGAATCAAGAGGTTCACGTACAGTTCTGTGGGAAGATGGCGGTGAGATTCTGCTGGATGACTCGATAATACGTAATGGCAGCAGACGCAACGACATAACATTCACTATAAACATTAAAATAAGTATAATGGAAAACAAACAAGACAAACCTAAAATTCTTAAAAGTAGGTATATTCCAACTGCTGAATTTTATAGCCAAATTATTGACAGTTTACAAGAGTATTCCATTTTTACATTAGACAAAGAATTCATCATAAATAGTTGGAGTTCTGGCTCGACAAAAATATTTGGTTACGAAACAGATGAAGTTGTTGGACAACAATTTGATTTAATATTTACAGAAGAAGACATAAAAAATGGTATTCCGAAAAGGGAAATTGCAGCAGCTTTAAAAGAAGGAAGAGCTACAGATAATAGATGGCACATTGCTAAAGACAAGAGCTTGTTTTATGCTTATGGCTTGGTTTTTCCACTCACTGGTTTAGATGGAGAGATGTTGGGTTATGTAAAAATTTTACGGGACTTAACTGAAAGGAAACAATCGGAGGATGCTATAAAAAAATATGTTAGAGAATTAGAAGAACTAAATACCCATAAAGAGAGTGTTCTTGCAATACTTTCACACGATTTAAGAAGTCCCTTGTCAGGTATTATTGGAACAGCAAAATATTTGAAAGAAAATTTTCATAAAATGAAACCGAATGATGTTCAGGAAATGCTCGACTTGCTTTATAAAGCATCAACGGATGAATTAGATATGTTAGACTATTTAGTCGAATGGGCAAGAATAAAATACGCATCTGACGTGTTTTCTCCAACAAAAATAAAACTAACCGAATATATTGATAAAGTCTTTGAAACCTTAAACGAGACAGCTTCAATAAACACAATAAATCTTCATCACGAAATCGAAGAGAATACGTCGGTATTTGCAGATAGCAAAATGCTAATTTCCATCATACAGAATATAGTTTCAAATGCAATAAAGCATACCGAAAAAGGAGGGTCAATAACGGTTTCAGCAAAAAGTAAAGATGACAAAATTATTATTCAGGTTAAGGACACTGGAATTGGAATGTCGAAAGAAATAATGGCTAAACTTTTTACACCACAAATGAAAACTCTTTCAGAAACAAGAAAAAAGGATAAGGGTGCGGGAATTGGATTATTATTGGTAAAAGGATTTTTAGAAAAAAATGGTGGCGAAATATGGGTAGAAAGTATTGAAGGCGAAGGTTCATCTTTTTATTTTACATTACCCATTGAGAAACCATTATATAAAACAGGTAGTTCAGACGAAATTATGTTTAACGAAAGTGCATAATGCAAAGACTGGTGAACGAAATTGAAATTGTCACAGCATATAACATATAAGGATTAAATGCTGCTCCTTTTTTCACTAAGATGCGTTTAACTCCTGAGTTGAACTGATGCAAAAGGAATCAACTTTTAAGTGGGAATGAATTTCTGTTATGCAATTTTAAAAGGGAGAAGATTCAATGGAGTAACAATCTTTTTTCTTAAAAGGCATAACAGAAAATTTATTTGTTTTGAGTTTGTGATACGAAAAAGAAATATTTACGGTACTATTACTTTCACTGGCTATTGGAGGTTTAGTTGAACGCCGGCTTGCAATAATAATATTATTTTTTCTTTTTATATTTCGGTAAAAAATAATGCTTGGCAATGCCAAACGTCATGTGGCATTCTTCCTTAAGTTTCTCTTGCTTTTTAATAATTGACTACTTACCTTTGGCGTAAGTAACGTAAAGAATAAGCATGATTATTTCCTTTGGCTCAAAAGACACTCAAAAGATTTGGGAAGGATCTCGGGTAAAAAAACCTGCCGGGGAACTTCAGGAAGTTGCAAGACGTAAACTGAGAATGCTGAACAACTCTCAAAACATAATCGATCTAAAGACTCCGCCTTCTAACAAATTGGAAAAACTAAAAGGCGCTCTACGAGAATATCATTCAATCAGAATAAATGATCAATGGAGAATTATTTTTAAATGGAATAATGGAAATGCATCAGAAGTTGAAATAATTGATTATCATAAATAATAAAATCATGGCTACTCTTAGAAATATTCACCCAGGCGAAATTCTGCAAGAAGAATTTTTGACACCATTCGGTATTAGCGCTTATCGCTTGGCAAAGGAAATATCAATTCCACAAACAAGGATAAGTGAAATTCTCAAGTTCAATCGCCGAATTACTGCAGATACGGCATTGAGATTTTCTATCTATTTTGGTAACTCTCCCAAATTTTGGCTTGGGCTTCAAGACGATTACGATTTAGAAGAAGAAAGAAAAGCTAAAATGTCTGAACTGAAATCTATTCGTGCTTTTGAAAATAATGCCGCCTAACAGCGATTGCAGTCGCGACGGAGCACAAAAGTTTCTATATGTGTGAGCTAGGATGTGTCCAGTCTCGGCAACCCGCAAACCATTCTGCTTCATATTTGGACAACCTTGCAATTGCAATAGATAATTGCTGCTAGCAAATGGATTGTGGTATTGGACCATCAATTTTGAATAATAAAACAATTCCATTGGCATTACACAAAGATAAAATCAATCATAACATATCGGCATATCCTATGCAAAGAGAAATTCAAAAAGGGCAAATACAGATTTGTAGATTATGACGACAATTATCAACTCTATTTTACAGTTGAGTTTATTATTGATTGAATAAAATGAATATAGCCTTAAGGAAATTTTCAGATGAAAAATTGAACGAACGCATAACATATACGAATTCAACACTGTTTCATTTTTCACGGAGCAGTGTTTAACTCCTGAGTTGAACTGATGCGAAAGGAATCAACTTGAAGTGGGAATGAATTTCTGTAATGCAAATTTGAAATGTAGAAGATTCAATGCCGTAATAATTTTTTTTCGTAAAAGTCATAAGTCACGATTTAATTGGTTTTAGTTTGTGATACGAAAAAGATATATTTACAGTACTATTACTAACATAGGTTATTGGAGGTTTAGTTCAGCATCGCATTGCAATAATAATATTATTATTTCTTTTTATGTTTCGGTAAAAAAATAAAGCTGCGGCAATGCTAAACGGCAAAGCAATTTAAAAAACATTTCCCATTATGATAAACTTGTCTAGTGCTGAGAATCAAATTCACTGTGTAACGAATTTTCAAGATCTGGTTTGTACTCCTTTTCATGGAAAAATTAATGCGATGTGCTGGACTCGTAAACTCAGAGGTGATTTTTCGGAGATTGCTAGTAAGGTAAAACTAAACGGAAATATCGCGGTAATTGATGAAGATGAGATTGATGAACTTCAGTTGAGTGAACAAGGGCAACTTGCTCGTGAAATTCTTTTAAATGATTTGAAGGTGTTGAAAGCTCATGGTGCATCTCCAATCCTTAATCTGATAAAGTGTTATGAGAGAGATGAGAGCTATCCGTTTTTTCCAACCGATGTTTATTCTTTTCATATTGATCGCTCCCCAGTACCGACCGACACCTTTTTATGCACTTACTATGGTGAGTCGAGTGAGATCTTGCCAAACTTACAAGCAGAACAAAAAGTGCTTGTTCCTGAAATACGTGATGAACTTAAAAAAATTTATCAAGGATCAGATGTAGGATTTGAATTATTTTTAAGTGAAAATTTCTTTGACCTGCATTATCAAGCTAAACCGAAAGCACGTCCAATCAGCTTAGGTATCGGTAACATGTGGAAGTTGGCTGTTGATCATCCTGAAAGTAAAGTTTTTCCTTGTCTTCACCGCGCACCAAAGGAAAAGACGGGAGAGAATCGCTTGATGATGATTTGTTAAATGTTTATCATTTGCTTTTCGTATTCTAATATAGGAATGGTATAAATTAATTAAGTTCGATTTTTTCTGTTGTCAACTAAAATTGATTAATCCGATAGAATGTTTAAATTTTACTTTAAAGCTTATCGTTACAAAATAACTTTGGTGAATAATTGACCGACAGTTCTTCGTAGACAGAGTAGCATGAACGTATAACTATAACTGAAGCTATTTATCAAAGCAGTGTATTTTTCCTTGATTTGAATTTATGTTTTTCATTTTACAGGATATAATTTCCGATAATATTCAATGAAGAACCTACTCCGAAGAATATTAAGTGCAGCCGAGATGCGATATTTACAAACTAAAAATTAAGCTTAGATAAATAATTTACATTGTCTTTGATAGTGACCAGCAATAAAATTAATGGAGGCTATATCTTTTGACGAGAAGATGGAATAAAAATAACTACCCTCATTTTACTTAGTATGTGAAAGATGTAACTTATTTCAAAAATCATGTAATGATTTAATGTGTTCGACTTTTCACATTTGTAGTGTAATAATACTGTTACAAATTAATCCTATAAAAAATGGCAGAAAACAAAAATGACAAGCAAAATCAGAAATCTGATAGCAAGTCACATCAAGAACAAACACAGCTTGGCAAGAAAAAAGAAGAAACAAATCCTAACATCCCAAAGGCAAGCCAAAACAATCAACAAGGTTCGCAGCAGGGCAATAAACAAAGTCAAGGATCAACTTCAACTAAAGCTGGCAAGAACACAACTTTTACAGATCAGGACGAAGAAGAAACAACTTCTAAGAAAACAGGAAGTCAGAACAGCAAAAAGGGAAGTTTGTAAAAGCAGCTCATTAATCAAAAGAAAGGGACTGCAAATACAAGCCCTTTCTTTTATTATTTTATAAAACAAAAAAGTATGAATTATTTAACTTATTTCAAAAATTGTGTAATTCTTTTTATTTCACAGGTCATCATATTTACAACGTAACAATTCAGTTACAAACTAAAATTTAAAAAAATGGAAAATAATAAAATTGAAAGCTGCATGGATTCTTGCGAGATATGTGCAGAGGTGTGTGAAATCTGTTCTACAGAAAATAATGGCAAGCCTGAAATGGAGCTTTCTAATGAACTTTGCATCACTTGTGCTGATGCTTGCTACAGTTTAGTGGCTGCAAGTGAAAACAGCTCAAATCTTGACGCGCTTTATAAAAAATGCGAAAATGCTTGTAATTCTTGCGCTACTGAATGTGAAAAGCATTCTGAAGTGAGACATTTCAAAGAATGTGCAGATGCTTGTCGAAAATGCGCTGCAGAATGTAAGTCAATGCTTGAAGTAACAGCTTAAATATTTATCAACCACTCTTGCAAAGTCTAGTTTGAAAATTTATTTAAGCAAGAGATATATTTATGCTTGTAGGTGCTAACGCATTTGCAAGCATTTATTATTTTTAACCGATGTTATTTGTCAGAAACGAATGAAGGGTAAAAATAGTATTCGTTAAATTTGTTTTGAGATTGAGCTAAACGCAATAGTCAACAAATGAAGCTGAGAAATGTGCATCGGAATAAATGAAATAACAGCTGCGGAGATTAACCAAAGAATTCTCTACATGTTAAGCATTTATTTTTTATCAAATTAAATAGTCCAAAAATATTCGGACAGATCAAAAATATTTTACAAAATATCTGTATGGCAAACGTTGAATTTTTTTTGAGAGTGGTATTAGAAATATAGTAAATCGAAATCAAGTTGCTCTGAAAGTAGGCAATACCGATTTACTTTAGATTAATTAGGATAAAAAGCGAAAACACCTAAGCACATAAATACAATCAACACAAAGATGTTCAATTTTTAATTGGCATAAACGCAATCATCAATTTGCCACAAGTTTTTAATAAATCTCAATTAAATAAAAGTGTGAATTTTGCAACTTGATGCAATAATTGTGTAGTGCTTTTCGATAAAAGTTGATGAATTTTGCTAAATAATAATTCAATTTCAAGTTATGTTTATAATTGAAAGGAAATAATTGATCTGCCAGAACAAAGCAAAGTCGGAACTGAAAAATATAATTTGAATTTAGCAGAACAACGGAATTGAAATATTGGAACTATAACTAAAGAAATGAAAACAAAACAAATTATTTTGGTATCGAGGCCAAAGGGGCTACCGACCATGGAAAATTTTAAAATGGAAGAAGTGGAATTGCCTGTTATTGGAGATGGAAAAGTATTGTTAGAAGGGATGTATTATTCTGTTGACCCATATATGCGAGGGCGGATGAATGATGTTAAATCTTATGTTCCACCATTCGAAATAGAACAGCCGCTAAGTGGTGGAGTTGTTGCTAAAGTAATTGAAAGTAAATCTAACAATTTTAAAAGTGGCGATATCATAACCGGAAATTTGCCTTGGCAGAAACAAATAATTGCACATGAAAAAGAAATTCGGAAGATAGATACCGCAATTGCTCCGGCAAGTTACTATCTCGGTATATTAGGTATGACAGGGCTTACAGCATATTTTGGGTTAATGCACATTGGTAAGCCAAAGGCAGGTGAAACGGTTGTAGTGTCTGGCGCTGCCGGTGCAGTTGGTACTGTAGTGGGACAAATTGCTGCCATTCACGGCTGCCATGTAGTAGGAATTGCCGGCTCCGATGAAAAAATAAATCTGATTAAAGAAGGATTTGGTTTTAATGAAGGAGTCAATTATAAAACAACGCTCAATATGAAAAAAGCAATCGCTGACGTTTGTCCCAACGGTGTGGATATTTACTACGACAATGTAGGCGGCGAAATTTCAGATGCAGTGATAAGCAATATTAACTTTCACGCAAGGATAGCTTTATGCGGACAGATTTCATTATACAACAGTACAGAAATCCCAATGGGCCCGAGACTTCAGCCCATGTTATTAACAAAAAGTGTATTAATGCAGGGATTTATAGTGGGCAATTTTCAATCTGAATTTCCGGAAGCTATTGTACAATTGGCAACATGGGTAAAAGAAGGCAAGTTAAAATCTAAAGAAACAATAGAACATGGTTTCGAAAAATTGCCGGAAGCTTTACTTGGTTTATTTAACGGAGATAATACTGGAAAGATGATAGTGAAGGCATAGTGGATTACGATTATCAAAAGTGAAAATTAATAATGACTCATAATTAAATGAACATTATAAAAAAATATGTGTCTGTATGGATCAAGCTAGTGTACAAGTGATGGAGTTTACTAATACTATCATTACACATATTGTAATGTCTGACTCCACGTATGAAGAAAAAGAAAAAACTTTACAGAATGATGGAATCATGAGGCATAACAAAGAGCAGCAATTATAATCGCTTTACTAAAAAAATTAGGTGACTCCATTAAAAATTATGATAACGTTTTTTTATTTGGCCCCACGAATGCCAAAATTGAGCTGTTAAATATTAAAAAAACGGCTATGTATTTCGATAAAATTAATATCGAAACGATGCAGGTAGAAAAAATGACCGAAACCCAAGTGCATGACTTTGTGAATGCTATTTTTCAATGCGCTGATTGGAATGCTTATGCAACATGAAATTTAAAAAACGGGAATAATAATTAGCCTGCGATTGACTGCTACAGCAAATAAATAGGTTGCCAATTGTAAAAGGCTGCTGTCGTTGTTGAAAGCAACCCAATCTTGAAGGAAAAATGGATAAGGAATTGCGATAGCTCAATGCAACGTAAGTAGATTTGTTATCAGAAGAATTTACTAGGATTAGTTTTTCGATTACGAATATGTATGTTTAATTCAGCGAAGTGGACGGCAACAGGGATAGAAAGATCGAAAAACGATTTAGTATAAGAATTCGCCTAGAAGGAATGAAGCGCACTGCTATCACTAGCCAAGAAAATTTGTGCGTGCAAATATGTGAATTATGTAACTATTTTAGGTAGTTATATAAACCGTTTTAATTTACGAATAACTAACTTTGTTAAATATTTTAAAACACTTGTTAGAGAATGCCATCATTATCTGCTATATCAAAAATAGATTTTCCATTTCGTATCGAGCAAGAGCTTGTGAAAAAATGTGCGCTAGAATTATTTGAACCTTCTTTTCCACAAATAAAAAAAATGATGAGCGCATTTGACAATACAGAAATTAAAACCAGAAATTTTTGTAAGCCAATTGAATATTACTCAAGTAACCATAGTTTTCAGGAGCAAAATGAGGATTACATTCGTATCTCTCTAGAATATTCTGTAAAAGCAATACAAGAGATCATAGATAAAGCCCAAATAAAAAAAGAAGATATAACCGATATTGTTTTTCTCTCTACAACAGGGCTTGCAACACCAAGTTTAGATGCACTCATAATTAATAAAATGAAACTGAATGAGAACATCAGTCGCATGTCCATTTTTGGTTTGGGGTGTGCAGGCGGAGTGGCAGGTTTTGCAAAAGCAAGTACTATAGCAAAAGCGAATCCTGATGCTGTGGTGTTGCTAGTTGCCGTTGAATTGTGTTCGCTTACATTTTTAAAAAATGATTTTAGTAAAAGCAATTTCATTGGTTCGAGTTTATTTGCTGATGGCGTTGCAGCTTTGATTATTAAGGGAGATAACCATGTTAACAAAACAAAAAATGAAATTTTATTTGTTGGAGCGCAAAGCAAGTTTTACTACGATTCGCTAGATGTGATGGGTTGGGAGTTTTTAGATAAAGGTTTTAAAGTTTTGTTTTCACAAAACATTCCTAATATCATTTCGCAAAACATTTACAAAGATGTTTTTTATTTTTTAGAAAAATATCAGTTGACCTTATCAGACATTAAAAATTTTATTTTTCATCCAGGAGGTAAAAAAATATTGACAGCGTATGATGAAGCGTTAAAAGTGGAAGGAGATTTTCTTAAAAATACAAGAGAGGTAATGAACGATTATGGAAACATGAGTAGCACAACTGTTTTGTATGTGCTTGAACGATTTATTACAGACGGGTTTAAAAACGGATTCGGATTAATGGTCTCAATGGGGCCAGGTTTTTCGTGCGAGATGGTATTACTTAAAATGAAAAATAATTAAAATGATTTTCATACTCTTTATTTCGTTTGTCATTCTGCTTCGAATTGGAGAATTATTTCTTTCAAAAAAAAACGAGAAATGGTTGTTGGAAAATGGTGCAGTGGAATATGGGAAAAAGCATTACCCTCTTATTGTTTTGCTTCATAGTTTATTTTTTATCTCTCTAATTATTGAATATTCAAGGCAACAGGCCCCTTCATTCAGTTTGTTAATTCTACTATTTTATTTTGCAATTCTTACATTAAAAGTATGGATTATTTCATCGCTTGGTAAATTCTGGAACACAAAAATATATCGTATCAAAAATATTCCATTGATCAAAGCTGGCCCTTACAAATATTTAAAACATCCCAATTATATAGTTGTTGTTGCGGAAATTGCGACAATTCCTCTAATATTTAATTTGTATTACACCGCAATAATATTTTCACTACTAAATGCAATAATTTTGACTTTAAGAATCAAAGAAGAGAACATAGCGTTACAAATATAAAAATCATGAAGCATATTGTAAAAATAAAGTCTATTGAAAACGTAACACATGATGTGTTGCGGGTAGTAACTGAAAAACCTACTGACTACACCTTCAAACCTGGTCAGGCGACAGACGTTTCCATAAATATAAATGGTTGGAAAGACAAGAGAAACCCCTTCACTTTTACTTGTCTGCCGGAGGATGATTACCTTGAGTTTACAATAAAAACATATCCATCGCATAAAAATGTGACAAATAAATTACTTCATCTAAAAACGAACGATGAGTTAATATTGCATGATGTGTTTGGTGCGATCAGCTATAAAGGCGAGGGTGTATTCATAGCCGGAGGTGCAGGCGTTACACCGTTTATCTCCATATTAAGGGATCTTGAGAGGAGAAAAGAGATTGGCCAAAATAAGCTCATATTTGCCAATAAAAAAAAGAGAGATATTATACTTGATAAGGAGTTTAAAGAAATATTAGGTAATAATTTCATCAACATTTTATCGGATGAAAAAATGGAGGGATATCCAAACGGACAAATAACTAAAGATTTTATTAATGCTAACATTGGAGGAATAGATAAACTGTTTTATCTCTGCGGGCCACCGCCGATGATGGAAGCAATCGAAAAACAATTAGCCGAATTACATGTGGATATAAAATCAATTGTCAAAGAAGCTTTTTAAATATAAAATTTAATATAAAGATCAAATGAATACTAACAGACTTTCAAAAACTATTTCAGAAGCGTTGAATGCTCAAATGACAAAAGAAGCAAATGCTTCTCAAATATATTTGTCTTATGCAGCTTGGGCTGCAGGTGAAGGGTTCGGCGGTATAGCCAATTTTCTTTTTAGACATGCGCATGAAGAGCGCAACCACATGATGAAAATATTGGAATACATTTTAAAAAGAGGGGCAGAGGTAAAAGTGATAGCTGTTCCCGCACCTCCTGGAAATCCGAAAAGTATAAACAACTGTTTTGAAAAAATATTTGATCACGAAGTGGATAATACAAAGGCCATTTATAAGGTGGTGAAATTGAGTCATGATGAGGAAGATTGGGCAACATGGAATTTTTTACAATGGTTTGTAAAAGAACAAGTGGAGGAAGAAACACTTGCTATGAATTTATTGGATAAAATGAAAATTGCAGGAGGTGAGAAAATGAGTAGTAATGCCTTATATTCATTTGACAGAGATATTGAGAAATTATCTGGAGAAGTGAAACCCGCAGAAGATGTTACAACAGAGAGCCCGTGAGTTTTTATTCGAAATGTTTTAGAATACTATCAGAAAAAATATTATTGCAGAAAGTAGAGGATAAACAATGCTTGCGTTGGAGACTTTATTACACCTCAACTTATTGATAGTTCTAAATTTTACAATTTCATTTTTTCTATTGACCTAAACAATGTTGGTAATTACGATATTATTTGGTCAGCTTTTAGCAATGTGTTTGGTGGGTCAAAGCAATTAAGACGGATAAAGAACAATCGTATTTTAACCTAAGGTTCCGAATTTTGTTCTGACGGATCGGAAACTATGTATCCAAATCTTTTGAAAGACCTTGTAAAGATTGTTACAAATAGCAAAAACGTTTTCGTGTCTGTTTATTCTTTTTATTCAATCTTTGGAATGGCAATGGAAGACAACCTTCCAATCGCCAATTAAGTAACATTACATACCGGCGATTGGACTAATGGTATTTGTATTATCTGCCTTCATCTGAGTATGAATGTCGATTATTATAAAATGGTTAAACAATAGTACCGGGCAAAAAATTAATACCGGAACACTACCAACCCAAAAAAGTCCTATCTTCGATTCAAAAGTACGGTATGCTAGGTAGGAAAAGGAAACGTTATGCAAAAGCTGTAGAAATTCAAACGTAGAAAAACAAGTATAGAACTTTGAAAACTTTGAAAATATATTTGGGAATATTTATTTTGATTTTTTGTTTTTCAGAAATCAAAAGCAAAGGTGCTACGGTCAATATTCGTGTGTTTATTGAAGGGTTTTATCTTGGTTCTGGAACCATGACGGCTGTGGTCGATCCAATCGGACAACCATTCATTTGCGATTCCATTACTGTTAGATTATTGGATACTGTCCCGAATTACGTTCAAATGGATTCATCAAAATCTGTAATTTCAACTACCGGATTCGGCAGCTTTTATTTTCCAAACATAACCATGGGTAGAAGCTATTATATTCAAGTAGTGCATAGGAATTCATTAACAATATTTAGTAAATATCCGGTTTATATAAATGACACTTCACTGTTCTATGACTTTACCAGACTCCCACTTCAACTTTGCAATACAGCTAAAGATTCAGGCGATGGCTTTGCATTAATGTATTCTGGAGATTTAAATCAGGATGGATTTTTTGATGTATATGACTATGTAATATTTGATGCTGCAGTATACAATCATGAAGTCGGCTATTCGTTGGCAGATCTAAACGGTGATCATATTTTAGATCAATTAGATTTTTCTATTTATGAATTTAATAATATGTGGGGCTTTTGGGCTGGATTCCCATCAAATTGTGTATCATCGGATATATTATCACCAAAAACAGAAATTGGCTACATTGAAGTATTTCCTAATCCAGCCAGTTCTAAAATATCATTTCGAACTAACATAGTAATAAATTCTATAGATATAACTGACATGAAAGGTGAAAAGCTATTAAGTTTTCAGAAAGTAAATAATGGAATCGACATCAGTAATTTATCAGCCGGTATTTTTATTTTAACAATTCATACAGACAAACAGGATATTTATAAACGAATTATCAGGATGTAAGGTGGAAATACGAAATGATTTGAATAGCTTTCTTATAATTTAGCAAGAAGGCTATATGCATAGTACCGATTTGCAACCAGGAATGGAAAGTCCTATCTTCGATTCAAAAGTACGGCATGCTAGGTATGAAAAGGAAACGTTAGTTGAAACTAATAGTCAATCCGATTAAAATGTGCGCTTACAAGAAACTGATTGCAAGAAATGATCTGACATAAAATGAAACTACAAACAACATTCGTTACAATGTTAATTTCACTTGCAGTATTCGGGCAAGACACTTTAAATTCAAAAACTTCTGCAGAGTTTAAGCGCCTTTTGTTCGGAGTAAATATTTCTCCTGACTATTGTTATCGTACTTTGAAAGGCGATGATAGGAGTTCATCAATTGCACTGATAATTGACATGCAGAATAAAAATGAAGAACCAAAGATTGGTTACACAGCAGGATTAAATTTATGCTACAACAAATCCAAACACTTGGGAATTGAATTGGGAGTGCAGTATTCAAATAAAGGCTACGCTTCAAAGAAAAGCGACTTAACTTTCGGTGACATTATTGATCCGCGATTCGGTTTTGTTTATAGTACCAACAGTTCGTCGCCACCAACCAAAGCAAAATATTTTTACAATCATATTTATATTGATATTCCTGTAAGGGCGATTTTTAGTTTTGGAGAAAAGAGAATTCATTTTATTACGAGCATTGGAGTTGCAACAAATATTCTTCTCAAAGCCACCACTACAAGTGTTTTGGAATATGAGAATGGCGATACCAAACAAGAAACTCACGACCAGCGCTACAATTTTAATTCACTTAATATTTCTCTAACAATTAGTGTTGGTATAGATTGTAAGATAAGCAACAAAATTAATTTGCGAGTAGAACCAACTTTACGATATGGTTTGTTAAAAATAATTGATGCACCAATTAGTGCTTATCTTTGGAGTGGCGGATTAAATTTAACTTGTTATTATGTATTGAAGTAATTGGTTAAGGAAGGGATGAATTATTAATAAAGCAAAGTGCGAACTTAAAGCTGCAACTTGGCCTAAAAAAGATACAGTTTAAATAATTAAACTTACTTTTTGTTTTACCTTAAAAATCTATTGGCCCTTACTAGTCATTTGTATTTATATAATTTATTTGAACATAAAAGAACAAATCAAAGAGTATATTGCTAGTCAAGCTGAAGCAAAACGCAGCGACATGCAAGCGTTACACCACATCATTCTGAAAATAATGCCTTCTTGTAAATTATGTTTCTTGGATGGAAAAAATAGTGAAAATAAAATTGTTTAAAATCCTAATATTGGATATGGAATTTAAACTCTAAAATATGCCGATGGAAAAGCCAGAGAGTTTTATCAAATTGGTATAAGTGCAAACAAAACCGGAATCTCTGTCTATATTCTTGGTAAGACTGATAAGACATACTTAGCTAAAGCGTATGGAAAAAAAATTGGGAAGGCGAGTGTGACCGGATATTGTATAAAATTCAAAGCACTAAAAGATATAGACATTGAAGTACTTGAATCGGCAATACGATATGGGGCTGAGAGTACTTAAAGTTAAGTGTAATAAATAAAATAATAGAAATCACCGATCTAGATGCTATTTCTTTAGGAACAAAAATTGGAGTAACTGCGTTGATGGAAATGTTTAAAAATATTTAGCTATACCTTGTTATCTTAAAACGAAAAAACAATTACTATAATTCTTTCAAATAATTCTTAATTTCAACTTCAAATTGAC
Source organism: Flavobacterium sp. (assembly GCA_043733645.1). GTDB lineage: Bacteria > Bacteroidota > Bacteroidia > Flavobacteriales > Flavobacteriaceae > Flavobacterium. The sequence continues at coordinate 14,000 of JAYTGH010000056.1, forward strand.
GAACATCTGCCGTGAAGTATAGTTGTTGATAAGGTACAGGTTTAAAGGAACGAAAAAACAAAACAGACAATGAACGGACATTGTTCAATAATCAAAGAATTGATCGACTAATAAACATTGCGATAACAATTTGGAGTGCTTCTAATCATTGCTTATTTTTATTCTTTAATTCTCAATGTGTTTTGCAATATGATAGGATGATATCTACCTTCAAATCTAATTACAAAAAATAGACATACATATGGAAGTACATCACCACCCCAACTTGAATCATAAACCAAAAAAATGGAAGGAATACTTCCTTGAATTCTTAATGATTTTTCTTGCGGTCACAATGGGATTTATTGCAGAGAACATTAGGGAGAATATTTCTAATAGTGAAAACGAAAAAGTTTATATGGAATCCTTGGTACAGGACATCAAAGATGACATTATAAATATAAACACCCAGCAAAGTATTTTTGATAAAAGGATTATTTTGTTAGATAGTCTGATATCAATGTTGAATGCAAGAACAATTACATCTAATACAAGCGATCTATACTATTATGCTAGGTTGGCAACTAAGAGTGATGCGTTTTTAGGTAATACACGTACGTTTGAACAGATAAAGAATACGGGGGGATTTAGATTTATAAAAAACAATAAAATATCTGAATCAATTATGTCTTACTATTCAATTTTAGATCGGATAAGGCAACTCGAATTTGCAGGAGGGGAAGATGGAGAAATGAACGAATACAGAAAAATTGCAGTTCAGATTTTTGATGCTAATGTTTTTAATCGGATAAATTCTTCCAGCATGAATCTTGTAACAAGGCCGGCTTATAACCCACCTTTGCGTACAAACGATATAAAAATATTAGGAGACCTAGCAGGTTGGGTTCACTATATTAAAAATACTAGGATTGGTATATATCAATATAAAGGAGACCTTCTAAAAAAGGGAGAAACGTTAATCCAACAAATTCAGAAGGAATATCATATTGATTAATATATGAAGCGGACTTAGAAGAACGAACATACAGGATGCATTTTACTACAAAGCAGTCTAGGTATTGGAGCAATTAATATTTTTCGGTAATTGCTTTTGTTCGCGAGGGAAAAAACCTTGCTGAACAATTTTACACAACTTGAATTTTATTTTTTCAATCAACAGCGCTTCAAAAGGAAAGGGATTCAATTCTATGCCCTAAAAAAACGACTATTCACTCTCGGTAAATCTACTACCATACGATAGCCAAACTTTTGTCCTGAGAGCAGTCGGTTCATTTTCCAAAAATAGTATTCTGATTGTTTTTAATGTGTGAATACTGTAACTTTTTTCAATCTTCGTGTAAGACATATTATTAAAATAACTATCACTTTTGTAGTGAAATGAAAAACGAATTCAATAATTTAATAATTCTAAATGAGATCAGAAAACTTGAAAACCAAAGCGGAATGGGAAGAAGCTATCACCAAAATTACAACTGAAATCCATCAATCATTTCCAGAACTGACTAAGTACATAAATGAAATGCCGGTTAAAATTTCTGAAAATGATGGAGTAGATGTAACTATTAAAAACTTGGAGGATTTTTATTATTCCTTATTGAATGTAGTAAATAATTATTCGAATACACATACAATCCAGAAAACAATGAAAAACGAAAAGAAGAAAACACCGCCGGAATATCCGCTCTATCCACCTTCTGAAGACATCTATACAGAAGGCAAAAAAGAAATGGACATTAACCCTGAAGACATCACTAAGACCAAAACTCCTAATGAAGAAGAAGGAACAGTAAACGAAAAGGATTTCGAAGATGATATGTCTGGCGATGATTTAGATGTTCCCGGATCAGAATTAGATGATCAACAGGAAAAGATTGGAAGTGAAGATGAAGAAAATAATTATTATAGTTTAGGCGGAGATAATCATAATGATTTAGACGAAGATAAGGGATAATAATTAAACAAATAACACCTATGAAAATTCAATTTAATACTGATAAGACAATTAATGGAGATGGAAGAACTCAAGCTTTTTTTACATCTAAAATTACTGAAGGGTTAAAAAAATATCAATCGCATATTACAAGAATAGAAATCCATTTATCAGATGAGAATGGGAAAAAGGAAGGGGTGAATGATAAACGATGTTTGCTGGAAACCAGAATAGAAGACAGACAACCAATTGCTGTTTCGTGTAAAGATAATACGGTTGAGCAAGCTGTATCCGGAGCTATTGATAAACTTAAAGCTACTTTGGAAACAATATTTGGTCGCGCTGCAAATCACTAAAAGTAAGATTATGTCAAAAAATGAAAGGAATCTAAAAAAGTAGCATCAGTAGCTTCTGAATTTTTGAAAGACTCAAACACTTTTAAGAAAGTGAAAAGTGTTGCAGCATCTTCCTTAACACAAGCACCGGACAAAAAGACTAATAAATAATTTCTCCGGCAATTCAAAAATAGCTAAGATATATTGAGAGGATAACATTAATAAATACTGAAAAAAAATGGAAGTAAAAAAATATTTAGGCATTTGGATGGATCATTTAAATGCACATTTGATAGACCTAAATTTTAAAAAGAACAATCATTCTATAGTTTCAAAATTTACTTTTTATGCAAAAGAAGAAGGGTTGAATAAAAGTGAAAATATCATGCACAACAAAGAACAGCGGATTTATGCAAGTTATTACAAAGAAATAGCAGATGAGATTTTTAAATATGACAACGTACTATTATTTGGCCCGACAAGTGCAAAAGTAGAGTTTTATATTTTTTTGAATAAATATTTACATTTTAAAGATATAAAAATTGGTATTGAGTCAGCTGACAAGATGAGTGAAAATGAAAAAGATGCTTTTGTGAAAAATTATTTTAATAAGTAGAGTATAGTTTTAAATAATTATTTGGTAGGTAATAGCGTCTCATAAAAAGTAATGAAACTTAAAATGAAAAACATATCTATCGTTTTATTACTAATTTTTTCTACATCACTTATCTTAGCGCAGAAAAAGAATGCGTTAGAATTAGAAGGGGTTAAGCCATTTGTGCTTGGTGAAATTGTAGACATACAATCGAAAACATTAGATGAAAAACGGAGTTTAAATATTTACTTGCCTGAAGGATATAATAAGAGCGATACAATAAAATATCCGGTAATCTATTTGTTGGACGGATAAGCAGATGAAGATTTTATTCATATTGTTGGATTGGTTCAGTTTAATAGCTTCGAATGGATTAATCAAATTCCTTCTGTCAATTGTTGTAGGAATTTCAACAATTGACAGAAGGAGAGATTTTATATTCCCAACTACAATACAAGAAGATAAGCAGAGATTTCCAACTACAGGTGGATCTGACAAATTTATTTCATTTATTCAAAATGAATTGCAACCATTTATTGACGCAAAGTTTAAGACAACTAAGGATAGAACAACAATAGGATAATCGTTGGGAGGACTATTAGCAACTGAAATTTTACTCAAGATGCCTATGCTCTTCAATAAATACATTATAGTTAGCCCAAGTTTGTGGTGGAACAATGGCTCATTATTAAATCAGAATTCAGGAGTTTTTACCGATAGTTTTAATCAGCCAACAGAAATATATATTGGTGTAAGTAAAGAGGGCTTAGCTCCAACTAAAATGCCGCATGTAATGGAAGTAGAGGCAAATGTATTGGCAGATAAATTATCACAAACAAAAAGCAAAAATGTAAAAGTTTATTTTGATTATTTGCCTCAAGAAAATCATGCTACAATAATGCATCAGGCGGTTTCGAATTCATTTAGGCTTTTATATCCGAAAGTACCCAAGGAATAATGTTATAAATGCATAGTTTAAATTACGAAAAAACCTATTTTAGATAGGGATTGAACAATTTTTTTTATTAAATTTGAAATTGAATTGAATTTTTAGACTTCGATTTCTTTATTTTGTCATAGTTAGAAGCTATTAACATTAGGTTTTGATTCAATGCTAATTTAAAACTAGATATGAGGAACAAATAGGCAAAAGAAGCGAGTTTAAAATGTTGTGTGACGATAAAAATTTATACTACTAAGAAATCTCAAAAAATAGTTCAATGGAAGATAATAAAAATGAAACCGCAAACACGTCTCCGGCTAACATAACAATTCCTAAAGTGACCGGTATTGGAGGCGTTTTCTTTTCAGCCGACAATCTGGAAGAAACAAAGGAGTGGTATAGTAGAAATTTGGGAATTGAGATCAATGCTTGGGGTTCTTCGAGTTTTGAAACAAGAAATATCGATAAGCCAGATGAAATAAATTCTCTTCAATGGAAGCCATTCAAACGCGGAGACGATTATTTTTCTCCATCCAAAAAAGATTTTATGATTAACTATCAAGTTCAAAATCTTGAGGGGTTAATAGACAAATTAAAAGAAAATGGAGTTACAATACTTGATAGCATTGCAACATACGACTATGGAAAGTTCGTACATATTATGGATTCAGAAGGTAGTAAAATTGAACTCTGGGAGCCAAGTGACGAGAAATAGAAAAAGATGGATATTGCCTTAGTCAAAAAAAATAATAGGGATGAGAGAAGTAAAAAGGATTTTAC